>DATJLB010000121.1:0-2556 GCA_035490915.1 Geobacteraceae bacterium | reverse complement strand
GCGCCGAGATTGACGGCAAACGCCGCGTACAGCCCGCCGTGGAACCCGATGACCCCCCAGCAGAGGAGCGAGCTGAGGATCGCGGCGACCAGTTCCCGCTTGTTCACGGTGACCACATCGCCGCTCCCCAGGATGAGGGAGAAGAAGGGGGTGACGAAAAGATTCAGGGAGACGCCGACCACGGCGAGAATCCAGGGGAGCCGCCAGTGGAAATCGACGTCCCCCTTCTGGCCAAAGAAGACGAGCCCGGCCGGGATGAGCACCGCCATCATCAGGAGCGCCGCCACGCCGAACCAGAGGGTCGTCTTGCAGAGGAGATCGGTGAAGCGCCGCAGCGCCACCGGCTCACCTTCCAGCCGCCCTCCCCGCCCCCACGAAAGGTTGACGAATTCGTGGCTGGCGAACTGGGCGAGGACAAACATGAGCCCCAGGTCGAAAAAAGTCTGGAGCCCCAGGAGGCTGCTGAAGGTGAAGTAGAACCCCTGCTGCGGTGCCGTGAGCCCCGTGGCGATGATCACCATCGTGATCGGGCCGGAGAAAAGACTCCAACCTCGCGCCAGAATTCCAAAGGTTACTGCCCGGTCGAAGCCAAGGAAACGAAGGATTTTTTTTATGTACGTTCCCAAGGAATGTTATTTTCTCCAATCTTCAGCTAGTGTCCAATGCAGCAAGCGAGGCGCTGCCAGCCCGCTTCATTATCACCCTGTGGAACAATCGACTACTTTGTGTTCACCGTCTTCATGCCCGCCGCAGCTGTGTATAACCCCATTTCGCTTGCCACCATCTCATCCACTATACCCCGAAAGGATTTCGTCTTTTTCCATTTGAGTCGCTCCATGGTTTTGGCAGGATCACCGCAAAGCTGTATTATCTCTGCCGGCCTGAAAAAGCTCGGATCCACCTTGACATGTTTTTCGTAGTCCAGCCCCAGAGCGGAGAAAGCCGCTGCCACAAAATCCCGCACGCTGTGCGTCTCGCCGGTGGCAACCACGTAGTCGTCAGGCGCATCTGCCTGAAGCATCAGCCACATGGCCTGGACGTAATCGGGGGCATACCCCCAGTCGCGGTAAGCATCCAGGTTGCCGAGCGACAGGGTTTCCTGGAGGCCGAGCTTGATCTTCACCGCTGAAGAGACGATCTTCCGGGTGACGAACTCGTAGCCGCGCCGCGGGGATTCGTGGTTGTAAAGAATGCCGGTGCAGGCGAAGAGTCCGTACTGCTGCCGGTAGTTCTTCACGAGGTGGTAGCCGGCAACCTTGGAGATGCCGTATATGGAGCGGGGGTTGAAGGGGGTGTTCTCATCCTGCGGCGCACTCGCCACATTGCCGAACATCTCGCTGGTCCCGGCGAAGTAGACCCGGCAGGACGGGGCGAACTCCCGGAGGGCGGCCAAGAGGTAGTGGGTGCTGTTCACGTTGTTGTTAAGGATCGATATCTCATCCTCGAAGGAGTAGCTGACGAAGCTCGACGACGCCATGTGATAGCATTCGTCAGGCACCAGATCCTTGATCACCTTGATCATGGAAAGCACATTGTCGAGCGAGGCGACGTGGAGGTGAATCCGATCAAGGACGGGGCGCAGGTTTTTCAGCTTGTGCTCGGTGTCTTCGATGGCAATGCGACGCACAACACCGTGCACCTCGTATCCCTTGGAAAGAAGGAGTTCCGCCAGATATGAGCCGTCCTGGCCAGCTATGCCGGTAATAAGCGCTTTTTTCATCCCTTGGACTCCGCAAGCCTGCGCTCCCACCGCCACGCATCGGCAACGATGGTCCTGAGGTCATTGTAGTGCGGCTCCCAGCCGAGCTTCCCTTTGATGAGGTCGGCCTTCGCCACGAGGTTCGCCGGGTCACCCGGGCGGCGCGGCGCCTCGATCACCGTGAAATCGACGCCGGAAATCTCCTTCACCACCCCGATTACCTCCCGGACGCTCGCCCCCCGGCCATAGCCGACGTTGAAGGTGGCGGAATCCCCCCCCCGCTCCAAGTGGGAGAGAGCCGAGAGGTGCGCCGCTGCCAGATCCTCGATGTGGATGTAGTCGCGTACGCCGGTGCCGTCGGGGGTCGGGTAGTCGGTGCCGAAGATCGAGACGGCATCCCGCATCCCGAGGGCTGCCTGGCAGCAGACCTTGATCAGGTGGGTCGCCTCCGGGGTCCGCTGCCCTATCCGCGCCTGCGGGTCCGCCCCCGCCACGTTGAAGTAGCGGAGCGCCACGTACGTGAGGCCGTGGGCAAAGGCTGTGTCCCGCAGCATCCACTCGCTCATCAGCTTGGAGGTGCCGTACGGGTTGATGGGCGCCGTCGGGCTCTCCTCGGAAGCCACACCGGTCTCAGGGAGGCCGTAGACTGCGGCGGTGCTGGAAAAAATGAAGCGCGCAACGCCTGCACGGACGCAGGCCTGCAGGAGGTTCAGGGTGTTGCGGGTGTTGTTGCCGTAAAACTTGAGGGGATTAGTGACCGATTCGGGTGCGACGATCGAGGCGGCAAAGTGGAGCACCGCGTCGAACCTGTACCGCCCGAACACCGCCTCCAACGCAGCGGTGTCGGCAAGGTCTCC
>DATJLB010000120.1:0-4383 GCA_035490915.1 Geobacteraceae bacterium | reverse complement strand
AGCCGAACTACCAGGGTCAGCCGAACTACCAGGGTCAGCCGAACTACCAGGGTCAGCCGAACTACCAGGGTCAGCCGAACATGCCGTCCGAGCAGCCGGCCAAGGAGTCAGGAGAAGGGGACAAGGACGGGGTGGAGAGTGTCAGGATCTCCCTGGACGGTGAGGCGGCGGACTCCTCCGTTTCTCTGCGCTGGAAAATGCCGGAACTGAGGCTGTCGCCGGAGGCGTCTCCCGCCTACGCCGTCATGTACGGGACCGAGTCGGGGAAATACATCCGGAAACTGGATGTCGGGGCGGTTACGGAGTACAAGCTCCGCGGCCTGCAAAACCACCAGAGCTACTTCGTCAGGGTCCAGGGTTCCGTCAAGGGGAGGGGGACGCTCTACTCCGACGAGATCGAGGTGACACCCCTGCCTGAGGATGAGCTCGGCTCTTCGCTAGAGCGGTCTTTTTCGCGAAAGACCGTCACCCTGCAGGACAAGATCGAAAAGGAGCCGTTCAAGCGGGAATTGAAGCAGTTCGGCTATGACTTCTTCAAGAACAGCCTCGTCAACGGTATGCCAGTGGACAACCAGCCGGTAGGGAACGACTACGTCATCGGCCCGGGTGATTCGCTCCGCATCGACATGTGGGGCGGGGTCAACGCGCGCTACGAGCTGGAGGTGAACAGAAACGGCGAGATCACCATCCCCCGTGTGGGAGCGGTCAAGATCTGGGGACTCAGCTACGGCCAGGCGAAGGAGGCGATTGACCGGGCCATCTCCCGCTACTTCAAGGGGTACGAGCTGAACGTCACCCTGGGGCGGTTAAGGACAATCCAGGTGTTCATCGTCGGCGAGGTGATGGCCCCCGGCACATACCACATCGGTTCCCTCGGGACGGCGGTGAACGCCCTCTCCGCGGCGGGAGGTCCGTCCAAGAACGGCAGCCTTCGCACCATCAAGCTCCTGAAGGGGGGGAAGGTCGTCCAGGAGATCGACCTGTACGACATGTTCCTGTCGGGCGACCGGAGCAAGGATATCCGCCTGGAAAACGGCGACACGGTCTTCGTCCCGGTGATCGGCCCGACGGCGGCGGTAGCGGGAGAAGTGAAGCGTCCCGCAATCTACGAGCTGAAGGGGAAGACGACTCTTCCCCGGCTGCTCGCCATGGCTGGGGGGGTGACCGCCGCAGGCTACACCGGAAGGATCCAGCTGGAGCGGTTCGAGGAGAACAGCGCAAGGATCGTCGTCGACTTCGAGGCGAAATCCTCCGCTGCCGACGGGGCGCAGAAAGACGTGGAGGTACGTGACCGGGACATGATCAAGGTGTTCCCGGTGAACAAGCCGCTGCGGGAGGTGGTGACCCTTCGGGGGAACGTGGCGAGGCCCGGGGAGTACCAGTGCAGGAAAGGGATGCGGGTGGCCGACCTGCTTCCCGGCTATGAGGCTCTGCTTCCCGAGAGCTGGCTCGCCTCCGCCGAGATCGTCCGGCTTGCCCTTCCCGACCATCACCGGGAGGTCCTGACCGTCAACCTGGAGAAAGCGCTGGCGGGGGATCCCACGGAGAACATCCCGCTCCAGGAACAGGACACGCTGCGGGTCTTTTCCCGGAAAGAGAAAGAGGAGAAGCGGACAGTCGGCATCTACGGCCAGGTGGTGAAGCCGGGGGGGTACGACTACTATCCGAACATGACGGTGCGCGACCTGGTCACCCTGGCGGGGAGCCCGAAGTTGAACGCCTTCCTCGACAGCGCCGAGCTGACCAGTATTGCCGTTGAGAACGGGAGGGCTAGATCGACCCGCGTCGACATCGACCTCAGAAAGGCCTTGGCCGGAGATCCGTCCCAGAACCTTGTCCTGCGGCCTAACGACGTCCTGATCGTGCGTGGCATCGCCGATTGGCAGGATACAAAGGAGCGGTTCGTCACCCTGAAGGGGGAGGTCCGCTACCCCGGCACCTACTCCTTCGTCAAGGGGGAAAGGCTGAGTTCGGTCATCGAGCGGGCGGGCGGCTTCACCGAGCGGGTATACCTGAAGGGGGCGAAGTTCACCCGCGTCTCGGTCCGTTTGACACAGCAGAAGCGGATGGATGAGGTGATAGCCAGGACCGAGCAGGATCTCCTGAAGAAGCAGACGGAGCTCGCTTCCGTGGCGGCATCGAAGGAAGAGCTCGAAGCGACGAAGGCTGCCCTGGAGGGGCTTGCGAAGAGCCTGGAGAAGCTGAAACAGTCAAGAGCCGAGGGGAGGGTGGTCATCCGCCTTGCCCGCCTGGACGAGTTCAAGCGTTCCCCATACGACCTCGAGCTTCAGGGGGGGGACACCCTGGAGATTCCCCAGACCCCCAATGTGGTCTATGTCATGGGGCAGGTCTTCAACCCGACCACCCTGATCCAGATGCCCGGGAAGGAGCTCGAATTCTACCTGAAAAAAGCGGGAGGGCCGACCCGGGATGCGGATGAAGACGAGATGTACGTGATCAAGGCGGACGGCACCGTGTTAAGCAGGGAGCAGTCGTCCTTCGGCATCCGCTGGGACGAGGAGGGAAAACGGTGGACCTTCGGCGGTTTCATGTCCACGTATCTCGACCCGGGGGACACCATCGTCGTGCCGCAGAAAATGGAACGGATCGCCTGGGTGCGGGAGATCAAGGACATCACGTCGATCCTGGCGAACGTCGCGCTCACCGCCGGGGTGCTGGTGGCGGCGGGGCTGTAGGGGAGCGGCTGGCTGCCGGTCACAGTTACGAGTCACGGATATAGAGAGAGGCACGTCATGCAGGAATCCACGAATCATCGCCACGAAGCCACAGGGGCCGACGAGGAGATCAATCTGCTGGAGTTGCTCCAGGTGGTTGTCCGGCGCAAGCGGCTGATCGCCCGTTTCTGCGGGGTGGCCGCCGTTCTCGCAGTGGCGGCAAGCCTGGTGCTTCCCAGCATCTATTCCGCGACGGCCAAGGTTCTCCCCCCCCAGAAAGAGACCAGCGGCGGCCTCGCAGCGATGCTGGGCCAGGCCGGTGGGCTCGCCGGTCTTGCCGCCGGCATAGGATTCGGAGGGAGCGCCGACCTCTACCTCGGCATCCTCAAGAGCCGTTCCGTCGCCGACGGAGTGATCAAGCGACTCGACCTGGCGACGGTCTACACGACGAAGACGCCGGACGAGACCAGGAAGGCTCTGGAAAAAGCGGTCAAGATGCAGGCGGGGAAGGACGGCATCATCTCCATCACCGCCGAGAACAGGGACCCGAAGCTTGCCGCGGCTCTGGCCAACGCCTTCGTCGAAGAGCTGGAGAGAAAGAGTGTCCAACTGAACCTGACCAAGGCCGGGACCGAGCGGGCCTTCCTCGAAAAGCGCATCGATGTGGTGAAGGAGGACCTGAAGCGGGCCGAGGAGGATCTGAAGGTGTTTGAGGAGAAGAACAAGGCGATCAAGGTCGATTCCCAGGCCACCGCCTCCATCGAGGGAATTGCCAGGCTCAAGGCGGAGATCGTCGCCAAGGAGGTGCAGCTCGCCTCTCTGCGAAGCTATGAAACCGACGAAAGCCCGGAGGTGAAGGCCGTGCAGGCGGCCATCGGGAAGCTGCGGAACCAGCTGGGAGGCCTTGCGGGGAGCAGCAGGAGCGGCGACGGGATTCCGACCGTGGGGAGCGTCCCTAACCTGGGGATCGAGTATGCCCGGAGGATGCGGGAGGTGAAGACCCAGGAGGCGATCTACGAGCAGCTGATGAAGCAGTACGAGGTGGCAAAACTGACCGAGGCGAAGGACTCCTCCTCCATTCAGGTTCTGGACGAAGCTGTTGTTCCGGTGAAAAAAAGTAAGCCAAAGAGATCGCTCATCGTTATTCTCGCGACGGTCGCAGCTTTTTTCAGCGCACTGTTTCTGGCGTTCATGCTGGAGTACTTCGAGAAGATGCCTGCTGATGATCGCGCCCGCTGGGAGGAGCTCAGGGGAATGCTGGTGCCGCAAAAGGGGGGAAGGTGAGCTGTTTTCGACTAGTCCTGGCTGCCTACATTTGTCTCGTTGTTTTTGTCGGACACGCCCTTGCTGCTGACTCCGTCTTCACCAGCACAACCGAAATAAGGCGTGCGGCGGGACGGCTGGGAGACGAGGCGCTTGCGGTCGTCAAGACACCTGTGGACACGGAAAACTACGGGCTCGTCGGCACCCTCGCCGTCGCGGGCGCAGTCGGTCTCACCTACGTATTCGATACCGACATCAGGGACAAGGTGCAGGGGAATAAGGGACATACCCTGGACAGCGCAGCGGATGTGGGGAGCACCGTCGGCAACCCGTTCGTCCATCTCGGAATTGCCGCTGCCGTGTACGGGGGAGGGGTCATGGCCGACTCCCGCAAATGGCAGGAAATGGGGGAGATGCTGGGGGAGGCAGCCATCCTCGCCGATGC
>DATJLB010000119.1:0-5082 GCA_035490915.1 Geobacteraceae bacterium | reverse complement strand
CCAGGTGGCGCCACACAGACGCTGACGCGTGCCTTCACGATGTTAGCGAGAAAGGCAATAAATGGGATTCATCGACCTGATTCGTGAGCTAAGGACAGACGCACCAGACCTGAAAAAAGCCGCAAAGGCCACGAAATACCTCGGGTGGCTATGCCTTTTCGCCGGGGTATGGAACTTCATCCTTCCACAGGTGGCGCCTTTCAAGGAGACAGATTTCCACTTTCCCGCATCGTACCCCTATGCTGCGCTCATCGGATTCACGATTGTCGGTGCCTTGTTTCTCTTTTCGGCACGCGGCATTCCGGAAATGGAGCCTTGGGGGAAGAGGGCCGGCCAAGCCGCGATAATCCTGCTTCTTGCGGAGATGTTCCTTTTCTTCGCTCTGGTAATGCCCGGGTTTATGCAATTCCCCGCCACTGACCCAACTTTCAGGATCATCGCATGTGTTTTCTTCGCCATTGCCATGGCCCAGTTCGTGGTGCCGGCGTATTTCGGCTTCAGGTACCTGGGGCGCCTCCCGACCAAGGACGAACCGTACGGCACCGCCGATTACGATCAGGAACACGTAACGCGCGCCATTTCCGAAAGAATGAACGAGAGGGCGACGAGCCAGCATCCGGAGATGACATACAAGGATTCGCCTTTTCCCTTCGGCATAATGGTGACCTTCCCTTTGCTGATAGCGGTACCGTTACTGCTGATGTTCGTCGCGCAGAAGTATGCGGGGCCTGAGTCGCTCGGGGTGCTGTTCCCGATCGTATTTCTCTTCATCTTCGTCGGGGCAACCATCTTCAATTACCTTTCCTCCCCCTTTGAGGTGAACAGACGGCTTGTCGCCAGCTTTACCGGCGGCGGCTCCATTTTCCTTTTCAACGGCTCATGGCCGTTTTTCAGGCTCATGGTCTACGACGATGCCCTCGAAGTACGCGTCATGTTCCACCGGTTTCTGATTCCCTTTGACAAAATGGACGACATCCCGAGCAAGCTAGGCTTCTTCACGAGCGGCATACTGATCAAGTCGGATTTGCCGGAGGTGCCGTCCCGCATCAGGTACAGCGGCTTCGGGATGAAGAAGGTCGTCCAGGTGGTGAACGAAGCCAGAGGTGCATTCGTCGCGGCTTCACAGATGCCGAAAGGACAGAAAACGCTGTGAGGTTTCGCAGGCGCTGTGGCCGCGCGATGCAGTGTGCCCGGGATTAATAGCTTGAATATTTCTACCAAAGGGCATACAGTAAGGAACGTCCGGTCGTCCCGACCATATTTCGACACGATAAAGGAGACATGCATGAATCGGATTGCTAAGACGCTGGCCATAGGTCTCGTGCTGGTTTTTTCGGTGGCGGCCATCAATGCCGGTGCCGAGGAGAAGGCGCCGGCTGCGAAGGCGTACAAGGTGGCCGACCTGTTCAAGGATAAGGCCAAACTCGACAACCAGAAGGTTACCGTCAAGGGGAAGGTCGTCAAGGTTGCCTCGGGGATCATGGGGAAGAACTGGCTCCACCTGCAGGACGGCACCGGCAGTGCGTCCAACAAGACCAATGACCTGACGGTCACCACCAGCCAGGACCTTCCGGAAGTCGGAAAGACCGTGACCGTAACCGGCACCCTCCGCAAGGACAAGGACTTCGGCAGCGGCTATTTCTACCCGGTCATCATCGAAGAGGCGACGATCGGCAAATAGTCGAGAGCCCTCCACGTCATGTCAAGCCCCCTGCCGCCGCAGGGGGCTTTTTTTATCCCATCTCTCCGCTTGACTTTATGGCTGAATCGGCTATTGTCAGCTGACCGCCATACATTACGCCGAGGTGCGCCATGGAAAAGGTTCTCGATCACCTGAAGGGGAAGTTTGCGACTGGGCTCGTGGTGGTGATTCCGGTCGGGATCACCATCTTCATCCTGAAATTCCTGTTCAATTTTGCCGACGGGATTCTTGGCACCTACCTGGATGACCTCTTCACGGCTATTTCCCATCGGGAGACTCATTTCCCCGGGCTCGGAATGCTCACCGGTGCGGTGGTCATCTACCTGACCGGGCTCCTGGCAACCAATGTCTTCGGCACCCAGTTTCTCAAGTGGGGGGATGAGCTCCTGTCGCGAATCCCGCTCGTCAAGTCGATCTACACGTCCAGCAAGCAGCTCATCAAGGTGTTCCAGGAGGGAAAGACGTCCTACCGGCGGGCTGTTTTCGTGGAGTGGCCGCGGCAAGGGGTGCGAGCCGTCGGCTTCGTGACCGCCGAAGTGGTTCGCGACGGAGAGAATCTGGTGGTGGTCTACGTGCCGACCATGCCGAACCCCACCTCCGGCTTTGCCCTTTTCTTTCGCGAGAACGAGGTGATGGAGTGCGGCATGAGTGTGGAGGAGGCGGTCAAATTCGTGGTGTCAGGCGGGATGGTGGTTTCGTAAGGTCGACACAGTGCAGGGAGGGGGCATGTCTACACTCTGGTGGTTCATTCTGATGTTCTGCGGAGGTGTGACCGTTGCGGTCCAACCCTCCATTAACGGGCGGCTGGCCGAACGGATCGGGGTCGTTGAAAGCTCGTGCGTCTCTTTTGCCGTCGGCGCCGTGGCGCTCTGCGCCATGGTCATTATGAGCGGCCGTGCCGGCAACCTACGGGGGGTTGCGGATGCCCGCTGGTGGGAGCTCACGGGAGGCTTGCTGGGGGCCTTTTTCGTCACCCTCACCATCGTGATCGTCCCGCGGATCGGGACGGCCGCCGCCATGGCGGCGATCATCGCCGCCCAGTTGATGACCGGGCTCCTGCTTGACCAATTTGGCCTGTTCGGTTTCCGTACCGTCCCCCTTGACGGAAGGCGGGCCGTGGGGAGCATCCTCCTCCTGATCGGGGCGGGACTCGTGTTCCGCCGGTAGGGTGGCCTGCCCGGCGTGTCACGGGCGTTTTTTACTTTGCAGCACTCAGAACCGAGTTCGCGATCGAATTGTAGGTGTTGCTGGTCGTTCCTCCCAGTGCTTTGATCATTACTACGACCACGACGGCGATCAGCAGGAGAAGAAGGCCATATTCCACCAGGGTCTGTCCTCTCTGTCCGTCTGCCGTTGCCCGCTTTATTCCCTCCTTCCGGTTACCGATCCGCATGACATGCTCCTTTCCGATTATGGTGACAATAAATACCCATCGCGAGATATATACCGCAGGATGCGGCCAGTGCAAAGCCGGGAGGTCTAAACAGTCCAGGCCGCGTACACTTCGGTCCGGTTCCTGCCGGCGTTCTTGGCCCGGTAGAGGGCGGTGTCGGCCATCTGGAGGATGACCTCGGGGGTGCATGCCGGCCCCTCACGGGTGGCAACACCGGTACTGACGGTAATCCTGACCTCCTTTTTTCCGCAGACGACCGCCGTTTTCTCTATCTCCTCCCTGATCCGTTCCGCAATCTCGTACCCGGCCTGCTGTGCCGTATTGGGGAGGAGAATGAAAAACTCCTCCCCGCCGTACCGGGCTACGACGTCGTACTCGCGCACCGTCGTCTGCAGAATGCTGCCGAGCATCTTCAGAACCTCGTCGCCGCACTGATGTCCGTAGGTATCGTTGATCCGCTTGAAGTGGTCGATGTCCATCAGGAGGCAGGTGAGGTCGCTGTGCAGGCGCTCCGCCCGGCTGATCTCTGTTTCCAGGGCTTTCATGAGGAAACGCCGGTTATAGATGCCGGTCAGGTGGTCCGTGATGACCAGGTCCTTGATCTTGCGGCGCATCGTTTCGAAGTTGTACGCCAGTTCGCCGATCTCGTCACCGGCCCGGGCGATGTCCAGCGGACTCGTGTAGTCGAATTCGATGATGTCCTTGGTCGCCTGCGACAGGGCCACGATCGGGCGGGAAATCCGGTACGAAACGATCGTGATGATCCCTGCTGCGATGAAGGTGATGATGAGGATCGCCGCGATCATCCGGTTTCTCAGTGTGATCAATTCGCGGGAGTAGACCTCCCCCGGCACCACGTAGCTCAGGTCCCATCCGAGGATGGGGGAGGAGTTGGAAAAAATGTAGAGGTTGCGGAAAAAAGACTCCCCCTTGATGAGGGTGGGGCCGGTTTCATTGGCGACGTTTCTGACGATCTGCCGCAGCGTGTCGGCGCTTACGTTATCAGGGAGGGTGCAGCAGCTGAAGAGAAGCATCCCTTCCTGCGAAACCAGGAACAGGGCGTCTTTCTGGGCGGCGTCTGCCGATATGATCTTCCGCAGGCTGTCCGTGTCGAGACGTGCCAGGAGAACTCCGGCGAGCGTCCCCGTGGCATCCTTCGCAAACGGGGCGGTGATGAAGACGTCTTCCTGCTGGGCGTACACCCCCGGCTTGAAGCTGCCCTTCCGGTTCTTCAACAGAAGGGTTATCCGGCGCGCAACGGGGAGCAGTTTCCGGTCGGAGCCTGCGGAAGCAATGAGAGTGCCGTTCGGGGCGACCAGGGCGATGGAGGTCAGCGGTTCATGGCCTGCAAGAAACCGGGAAAGTTTCTTGGCGAGCTCTTCGTTTCCGGCGGTGGTGGGGTTCGTGGTGAACCGTTCCAGCCCGTTTCTCACACGGAAGAGCTCCAACTCCTGCATGTGGCCGTTCACCGCCGCCGTCAGTTTCTGAAAGACGCTCCGACCCTTCATGTTGAAGTAGCCGTCCCGGTCGTGCTTGATGTACTCGGCAAACGTGGTGTAGATGATGAGTGAAAAGGCGGCCAGGATCAGCACGACCAGCAAGCTGTAGCTTGCGATCAGTTTCCCTCGAATGCGCATCGATCCTCCGGGGAGTGCGGCCGCGTGGTTCGGCTCCTGTCCAGGTCGCCCCGGCCTGCCCCATCATAAACTTTTTACAGTTTTTTTCAAGAGCGGAATGCCACCGGCGCCGGCCGCTTTCGATACGGCCGGCCGGATTTTCCGTTCAGTGGATCTCGAACCGGCCCCGATCCTTGCCGATGAACCCTTCCCGTGCCAGCTGCACCAGGTTTTTTCGGATTGCCGCCTCATCGGCGTCCAGGGCGGCGACGATTTCCGTTTCGGTCATGCGAGGTGAGGCAAGCAGCACCTTGAGGATCCGGCTGCGTACTTCCCGGTTCGACCCGGCAAATGGGGACTGGCGGACATGG
>DATJLB010000118.1:0-2306 GCA_035490915.1 Geobacteraceae bacterium | reverse complement strand
GTCGGCCGCAGGCTCCTCCTGGAGGAAATCGTGCGGGAACGGTACCGGGGAGAGAGCGGCCATTTTGCCCCCCTCAGGGATTTCCCCGGTTTCATCGGCACCCTCGACAACCTGTTCGGCGAGCTGAAGCAGTCACTCGTCGACCCTCCCGGCTATTCCACCGTCATCCGCCGCATCTCAGGCAGCGGCGGGCTCCCGGAGCTCGCCGCGCTCTACGCAGCATACGCTGCCACCCTGATCGCCAAAGGGCTGATGGACCGTCACGACATGGAACTCGCGGCCGTCCACCATCTCAGGAACGGCGGGGCGCTCCCCCCGCTCTTTGACGAGGTGGGTGCCATTCGCTGCCGGGACATCTACGACCTCACCCCGATCCAACTCGCCCTCCTGGCCGAGCTCTCCCGGCGCGTCCCCGTCGAGTTGGGGCTCCCCTGGAACCCGGAGCGGGAATCTTTGTACGGTTACGTCTCCCGGACGGCCGATGCGGTGGAGGCTCTGGACAACAGCAGCATGCAGCTGGAACCGGTGTTCGGGGAACCGGAAGGGGCGTTTCTCACGCCATTCCTCGCCGCCCTTTTCGCGGAGGCCGGGGGGCCGGAGGGAAAAGTCGCTCCGCCGGACACACTTGCCCTGGTTGCTGCACCGGGCCCCTATCGGGAGTGCGAGGAGATCGGCCGGCGGATCAGGCGACTTCTGGAGGTGGGGACCGATCCGGCCGCCATCGCGGTCCTGTTCAGGGATACCCAGGGGTACGGGCCGATGCTGGAGGACGTCTGCCGCCGCTACCGGATTCCGGTATCCTACAGGCGCGGTGCGCCCCTTTTCACGTCACCGCTGGTCAGGGCCTGCCTCGCCCCCTTCGCCGTGGTCCGGTCCCGCTTCGGGCGGGAGGAGCTCCTTGCGCTGGTCACGTCCACCTACATCGACCGGACGCTGCTCGGTGTTTCTCCCGACGCATTCGAAGAGGTCCTCCTTGCGGTCGGCTACATCGATGAGACCCTCGGGAGGGCGGAAGAACTCATCGGACGGAGGATCGCCTCCCTGGAAAAGCTCGGGAAGGGTCGGGAGAAAGAGGAGAAGGTCCGCCGGGCCCTCCGTCCGCTCCTCAGCGAGCTCCACGGGTTTCAGGGAAAAAAGACCCTGCAGGAATTCACCGAACTCCTGGAGCGGTTTATCGGGCGCCGCCTCGTTTTCCGGCGGGGGATCGAGGCGCACGACCCGAGGGTGCTGAAGCGGGACGCCTCCGGCATCATCCTGTTCCGCCGGGCGCTGAAGGAGCTGGAAAGCGACATGCGAGCCCTCGGCATGGCGGACGAAGCGCTGGAGCCGGGGGAATTCGTCGCGCTCCTGAAGCTCGGGATGGAAGGGGCCTACCTTGCCGGCGAGCGGGGCTCCGGCGTGGCCATCCTGAACTTCCACGATGCCCGGGGGCTCCGTTTTGACCACGTCTTCATCGGCGGCCTGAACGAAGGGGTCTGCCCCATGCGACACGACAGCCATCCGCTCTTCAAGGACGACGACAAGCTTCTCTTCCGGAAGGCGAGCGGAACCCGGCCGTTCCGGACCTCCCGGGAAAAGGGGGAGGAGGAGCCGCTTCTTTTCTACCTCGCGATCGGCTGCGCCGGGCGCACCCTCACCCTCTCTTCCAGCTACCTGGACGGCAGGGGGAACGGGATGCTTCGCTCGCCGTACCTGGAGGAAGTGCTGGAAAAGTTTACGCTGATCGAGGAGCGGGTGCCGGTCAACCGGATCACGCCCGAGCCGGCGGAGTGCCTGGAGCGGGAGGAGTTGCTGAATGCCCTCGGGGCGCGACGGTGGCTCACGCCAGCGCAGGACGATCTTGCCCCCCTTGGCGAATCCTTGGGGCGGATCGCCGGCAATGCCGAGGTGGAAGCGGGACGGGAGCGGTTCTTCCAGGCCGAGAATAAGGCGTCCCGTGCGGCGTGCGCTACTTCCCACACCGGCCTGCTGTCGCGTGAGGACATCATCGCCGAGCTGCGCGCCTTCTACGAATCACCTGAGGGGAGCCGGTTTGCGCCGACCATCCTTGAAGAGTACGGGAGCTGTCCGTTCGCCTATTTTCTCCGGCGGCTCCTGAAGGTGGTGCCGGTCGAGAAGCCGGAGATGGAGCTCGCGGCGAAGGAGGAGGGGAGCCTCGTTCACGAGGTCCTCTGCGCCCTGTTCCGTCGTCTCCGGGAGGAGGGGCGGCTTCCCCTGACGGACGTGGCGGCGGGGAAGGAGATCCTCCGGGGGGAGGCGGCAGCGGTCTTCGCCCGCTGGGAGGGAGAGCGGCACACCGGCGAGCC
>DATJLB010000117.1:0-4750 GCA_035490915.1 Geobacteraceae bacterium | reverse complement strand
CTTATCGTTCCAGTTCGACGCTTTGCGAGTGAGGCCAAGAACCCGATGCAATCTGACTCGAAAACCGCTCCTGCATTTTGCGCCGTCACTCTCACGGAGCTTTCCAAGCGCTTCGGCGACTTCGTCGCAGTGGACAAGGTGAGCCTCGACGTAAAGAAGGGGGAAATCTTCGGTTTTCTGGGTCCGAACGGCGCCGGGAAATCGACCACCATCCGGATGCTCTGCGGCATCCTGGCGCCGTCCGGCGGGAGCGGAACGGTGGCCGGGTTCGACATCAACCGGGAACCGGAGCGGATCAAGGAGAACATCGGCTACATGAGCCAGCGGTTCTCCCTCTACGAAGACCTGACCGCTGAGGAGAACATCGACTTCTACAGCGGCATCTACAAGATCCCGAAGGCAAAAAAGCGGGAGCGGAAGGAGTGGGTCGTCAAGATGGCGGGGCTTGCCGAGCACCGGCACTCGAAGACCGCCGACCTGTCGGGGGGGTGGAAGCAGCGCCTGGCGCTCGGCTGCGCCATCCTCCACGAGCCTCCCATCGTCTTCCTCGACGAGCCGACCTCCGGGGTCGACCCGATCAGCCGGCGCAACTTCTGGGACCTGATCTACCACCTGGCGGACAAGGGGGTAACGATCTTCGTCACCACCCACTACATGGACGAGGCGGAGTACTGCGACCGGCTGGGCCTCATCTACCGCGGCGACCTGATTGCGCTGGGAACGCCGGAGGAGCTGAAGACCGGTTTCATGGCGGAAGAGGTCGTGGAGGTACTCTGCGAGTCCCCGCAGGACGCCATGGAAGATATCGAGAAGATTGCCGGGATCAAGCACGCCGCCCTCTTCGGCAAGGGGCTCCATGTAGTGGCTGAGGATGCCGACCAGGCAGTCTCCGCCATAGAGGAACTTCTCGCCGGGCGCCGCATCCGGGCGAGCCGGGTGGAGAAGATCGTTCCGTCCCTGGAAGACGTCTTCGTCTCCCTGATCGAGGCACGCGACCGGCAGAAGACGCCGCAGCGGGAGTTCGCGCGATGATTCAGAACCTGCCACAGAGACACGGAGACACAGAGAAAACCGCAAAAAAACAGAATTAACAAGGATGAACAGGATATTCAGGACAAAACCCCATCTTCTTTTATCTTGAATCAAGGTTTATCCTGATTATCCTGAATATCCTTGTTAAAAAAAGTCTTTGGTTTTCTCCGTGTCTCTGTGGCAAAGGGGTTAAATGAAGTTCCAACGGATCAAGGCCGTCGCCAAAAAGGAGTTTCTCCACGTCTTCCGCGACCCGCGCAGCCTCGGCCTGGGGATTGCCATTCCCCTGATCCTCCTCTTCCTGTTCGGCTACGCCCTGACCCTCGACGTGGACCGGGTGCCCCTCATCGTCTGGGACCAGAGCCACACCAGCGCCAGCCGGGATTTCATCAGCCGCTTCGCCGGTTCCCGCTACTTCGCGCTCCAGGGCCGTGCCGACAGCTACCGGGAGATCGAACATGCCATCGACCGGAGGGAGGCACTGATCGCAGTCATCATCCCGGTGGATTTCGCGGGGCGGGTCGCATCCGGCCGCATGGCGAAGCTCCAGGTGATCGTGGACGGCAGCGACTCCAACACCGCCACCATCGCCCTGGGCTACGCCGAGGCGGCCGCGCTTTCCTATTCGCAGGACATTGCCGTCCAGAAGATACGGCGTTCGGGGGTCATCCCCCCTCCTCCCCTCCTCGATGTCCGGCCCCGCGTCTGGTTCAACTCGGACCTGCTCTCGAAGAACTATATCTTTCCCGGCCTCATCGCGGTCATCATGATGATCATTGCAGCGCTCCTCACGTCGCTTACCGTGGCCCGCGAATGGGAGAACGGCACCATGGAGCAGCTGATCTCGACCCCCCTGAAGGGGCCGGAACTCATCGTCGGCAAGCTCATCCCCTATTTCGTCATCGGGATCCTCGACCTTTTCCTCGCCGTCATCGTCGGAGAGTTCGTTTTCGCCATTCCGCTCAGGGGGAGCCTCGTGCTCCTGTTCGGCATGTCGGTCATTTTCCTGATTGGCGCCCTCTCCTTCGGCATGCTTATCAGCATTGTCACCAAAAGCCAGCAGCTTGCGAGCCAGATCGCTATGGTGACGACCATGCTGCCGGCGTTTCTCCTTTCGGGGTTCATCTTTCCGATCGAGAACATGCCGCTGCCAATCAGGGCCATAACCCACATCATTACGGCCCGTTACTATGTGGTCATCCTCCGGGGGATCTACCTCAAGGGTGTCGGGCTGGGTGTGCTGGCGGGGGAAGCCGGTTTCCTCACGGTTTTCGGTGCCGTGGCAATATTTTTGTCGATACGGAAGTTCAGGAAAAAGATCGAATAAAGAACCCGTTGAGTCGTCGAGTAGTCAAGTTGACTTGCCGTTCCACTCAACCGCTCAACAGATTGGTCTACGCAACATGTTCGAACGGCTGAAAAGCATGCTGACGAAGGAGTTCATCCAGACGTTGCGCGACCCGCGCATGCGGTTCATCCTGTTCGTCATTCCCGTATTCCAGACCCTGGTCTTCGGTTATGCGGTGAACACCGACGTGCGGCACATAAAAACCGCGGTCTACGACCTGGACAACACCCCTGAAAGCCGGGCACTTACGGCACGCTTTGCTCGATCGGGCTATTTCGACGTGACCGAATACGTCGTGAGAAACAGCCGCGTGCCGGAACTGATGGACCGGGGCATCGTCAAGGCGGTGTTCCAGATGGACAAGGGGTTCGGGGAAAACCTGCGGGCCGGCCGCTCCGCTCCCCTCCAGGTAATCCTCGACGGGACCGACTCCAATACGGCCGGCATCGTCCTGAATTACATCGCCACGGTAGCCGCCCGGCAAAGCGACGATCTCCTGGCGTCCCGGGGAGGGAGATCCGTACTCCCTCAAAATCTGGGCGGGATCGAGATCCAGAGCCGCGCCTGGTTCAACGAGAATCTGGAAAGCCGTAATTTCTACGTCCCCGCGGTCATCGCCAACATCGTCCTCATCATCACCATGCTCCTCTCCAGTATGGCGGTAGTGAGGGAGAAGGAGATCGGCACCATGGAGCAGATCATCGTCACCCCCATAGCCAAGGTGGAATTCATCCTCGGCAAGACGTTCCCCTTCGTCCTGATTGGCTTTCTGGACGTGGCGCTCATCTGCGCCGTCGCCGTTTTCTGGTTCGACGTGCCGATCCGCGGAAGCCTCGTTCTCCTCTTCGGCGCCACGGCTCTCTTTCTGATGAGCAGCCTCGGCTTCGGCCTCTTCATCTCGACCATCAGCCACACCCAGCAGCAGGCGATGATGAGCGCGTTTTTCTTCATCTTTCCCGCCATGCTCCTCTCCGGGTTTGCCTTTCCCATCGAAAACATGCCGGTTCCGGTGCAATGGCTGACCTATCTCAACCCGCTCCGCTACTACCTGATAATCATCCGCAGCGTCTTCCTGAAAGGAATCGGCATGGACATCCTCTGGCCGCAACTCGCCTCCCTCGCCATTCTCGGAAGCGCCATCCTCGCCTTCGCCGTACAGCGCTTCCACAAGACGCTGACATGAAAGAAGGTTCACTACCTCATTGCGACGCTCCGGAAACCCGGGTTTTCTCTTGTTGTCACACCGATTATGGAAGACTCCATTCGCGGCAACCGTAAACCGTGGCCCCCAGCCGTTACCTTCCCTTGACATACCATCCCATTTTCTGTATAAAATTCAAGTTGTACCACTTTCGGAGGGCACTTCATGTTCGTTGTCTCAAACCTGTTGAACGCCATTGCTTTTGTCCTTGATAAAGCCCTCGATATTTACATGTACATCATCATAGGAAGGGCCATAATCTCCTGGGTCAATGCCGATCCATACAACCCGATAGTACGATTTCTCTACAAAGCCACCGAACCGGTTCTTTACCGGGTTCGCCGCTTCATGCCCGACATGGGTGGGCTGGACCTCTCCCCCCTGGTTGTCATATTTGCAATCTACGTGTTCAAGCTATTCATCATCAAGTCGTTATATATGATGGCATACAGCCTGTAGCCGGTTTGGGGGTAACGTGAAGATAACGCCGCTTGATATCCAGCAGCAGCAGTTCAAGGGGAAAATGTTCGGCGGGCTCGACCCTGAGGACGTGGACACCTTCCTCCAGCTGGTGGCGGGTGAGCTGGAAGAGTTGATCCGCGAGAACACAGAGCTCAAGGACCAGGCGCGCAGGGCCGCAGCGAACATGGAGGAGATGAAGGAGAAGGAGGTCACCCTCCGCGAAACCATGCTCGCAGCCCAGAAGATCACCGAGGAGATGAAGGCCAACGCCCAGAAGGAGGCCACACTCCTCATCTCCGAAGCAGAACTGAAGGCGGAAAATATCCTGGCCGATGCGAACAGGAAACTTGCCGAGCTGAACAGCCAGATCCAGGAAATGCGCCGGGAAAAACTGCAATTCGAGACCGCGCTGAAGTCGCTGCTGGACACCCACTACAAAATGCTCTCGCTGAATGACGAATAACACTCCCGACTCCCTGAAAATAACAGAAAACGTGGACGGGATCACCTTCACGGCCCATGTCCAACCCCGGGCCTCCCGCACCGAGATCTGCGGGGTGCAGGGAGGCGAATTGAAACTGCGCCTCACCTCTCCACCGGTCGAGGACGCCGCCAACCGGCTCTGTGTCGAGTTCCTCGCCAAGCAACTCGGCGTGGCGAAATCGAGCGTGACGATCATTGCCGGCATCAAGTCGCGGCACAAGACT
>DATJLB010000116.1:0-4857 GCA_035490915.1 Geobacteraceae bacterium | reverse complement strand
ACGATTTGGCGTGGGGGTGGAAGAGGGTGGTGGGGTGGAACTGCATGAACTCCATGTTGGAGATGGCGGCGCCGGCGCGGTAGGCCATGGCGACGCCGTCGCCGGTCGCCACGTCGGGGTTGCAGGTGTAAAGGTAGACCTTGCCCGCTCCCCCGGTGGCGAGCAGCGTGATCTTGGCGGAGAAGGTCTTCACCACGCCCCGCTCGATGTCGAGGACGTGGGCGCCCATGCAGCGGTTCGGTTTGAGCCGCTGGCGGAGGATTTTCGCCTCCGTGATCAGGTCGATGCCGATGTGGTATTCGAATATCTCGATGTTGGGGTTTTGGCGGGCTGCGGCCACCAGGGCCCGTTCGATCTCGCGGCCGGTCACGTCGTCCGCGTGGAGGATGCGCCGCTGGCTGTGCCCCCCCTCGCGCGTCAGGTCATAGCTGTCGCCGCTGGTGGTGAACTTCACTCCCCAGTCGATCAGGTTTCGGATGACGGCCGGCCCTTCCTCGACCACCATCCGTACCACGTCCTCGTGGCAGATGCCGGCGCCCGCCACCAGGGTGTCCTCCACGTGGGCGTCGAACGTGTCTTCCGTCGAAAAGACCGAGGCGATTCCCCCCTGGGCGTAGTTGGTGGCTGATTCGGTAATCTCGCGCTTGGTGACCATCGCCACCTTGCCGTGCCGGGCAGCCTGGAGCGCGAACGAGAGACCGGCGATGCCGCTGCCGATGACGAGAAAATCACTGTGAACTTTCATGGAAACCCCGCTCACTTTAATGAAATACCCGGATTATTGATCCCGGTACCGTTTTTGTCAAGCGATTCATGGCGGCATGCCGCATTACTGCTTGAAAATTCAGCCTGTTTGCTCTATAGTTCTACAGGTTGCTATTTAATGTGTGTGACGTCACGAGGGAAATTCATCGATGAAAAGCCGCCTCTGTACTGCCCTGCTGCTTGTCGTGCTGAGTGTGGTGTCCGCGGCAGCCGATATTTACAAGTATGAAGACAAGGAAGGGGTGCTCCATTTTACCGATGCCCCGACCGACAAGCGGTTCAAGGTCTTCATGCGCGACATCAAGAAGGACCAGAAGCTGCGCACGACCTTCCGCCTCGGGAGCTGTGCCAGGGACCCTAAGGAGTTCGAGTCGATCATCAACTCATGCGCCCTCGAGTACGGTGTGGATAAATCGCTGGTCAAGGCGGTCATCCAGGCGGAGTCGGGATACAACCCCAATGCCGTCTCCCGCAAAGGGGCTGCCGGCCTCATGCAGCTCATGCCCAAGACGGCCGAGTGTCTGAAGGTCTCCAATTCGCTTGATCCCTCGGAAAACATCCGGGGCGGGGTGCGTTATCTCAAGTTTCTCCTGGATACCTTCAAGGGGGACGTTACCCTGGCGCTGGCCGCCTATAACGCAGGCCTTGCCAAGGTCGCGAAGTACGGCGGAGTCCCGCCGTACGAGGAGACCCGGAACTATGTCTCCAAGGTTTTGAACTACCGCAGCTCCTTCCGAAACGATTAATCCTTTTACTGTACTCCAGCACAAGGTAAGGACCGTCCATGCCCGGCAAGACTGGAAGCCCCATCTGGAACCTCCCCAATATCCTGACGCTTCTCCGCATCGCCCTGATTCCGCTGATGTCCGTCCTTCTCCTGTCATCCTCACGGGAAGCGGGGTTCTGGGCCGCAGCGGTTTTTGCCGTAGCGTCCGTCACCGACTGGCTCGATGGCTACCTCGCCCGCCGGATGCAGATCGTCACCACCTTCGGCAAGTTCCTCGATCCGATCGCCGACAAGCTGATCGTCACGGCCGCCCTGGTCATGATCCTCCCTTTCAACCGGGTCCCCGCCTGGATGGTACTGGTCATCCTCGGGCGAGAGATCATCATCACCGGTCTGCGCGGCCTCGCCTCCACGGAGGGGATCGTCATCCCCGCCAGCAATCTCGGCAAATTCAAGACCATCTTCCAGATCGTGGCGATCCTCGGGCTCCTCCTCCACTACGATTACCACTGGTTCTTTGCCATGAACAGTCCGTACCTCTGCGTCAACATGCACAACGTCGGTCTGTTCTACCTCTGGATCGCCTTTGTCCTCACAGTCTGGTCCGGAATCGATTACCTGAGCAAGTTCATCCGGGTGATAACGGCGTAGCTCGACCGGCACGATTTTCCCCGTTGACATCGGTGCGGAAAAATTGTATAAAAACGGTTCAATTCATGGCGGCGTAGCCAAGTGGTAAGGCAGAGGTCTGCAAAACCTTTATTCAGCGGTTCAAATCCGCTCGCCGCCTCCAGATGACAACGGGGTTAGCTCTTCAGGCTAACCCTTTTTTTGTACATCAGTCACATCGTTCGGGAAATGTGCAGCAGGCTGGTTTTCGGGCTGTTTTTGTTTTACAAGGACGGCCTATTTTGTTAGGATGAAAACCCTGTAAAACGTGCAATGAAGGGTTTCTATGTCAGAACTCACTCCGATGATGCGGCAGTATCTGGAAATCAAGGCCGATTATCCGGACACCATACTTTTTTTTCGTTTGGGCGACTTTTACGAGATGTTCCTCGACGATGCGGTCAAGGCATCCCGCATCCTCGACATTACCCTCACCTCCCGCAACAAGAACGCCGAGGGGGCGGATGTACTGCTCTGCGGTGTCCCGTACCACTCGGTCACCCCCTACATCGCGCGCCTGATCGAGGCCGGGGAGAAGGTTGCGATCTGCGAGCAGGTGGAGGACCCGAAGAGCGCCAAGGGAATCGTCCGCCGGGAGGTGGTCAAGGTCATCACCCCGGGGATGGTGATCGACGCCGAAAGCCTCTCCCCGAAGGAGAACAACTACCTCCTCTCCCTCTGCGGCGGAGACGGCGGGCGCTGGGGCCTCTCGTACCTCGACCTTTCCACCGGCGAGTTCCGGGTCACCGAGTTGGAGGGGAAGGAGGCGGCGTTTGCCGAGGTAGCCTGCGTGAATCCGCGCGAAATCATCATCCCGGCAACCTTCCGTGACAACGGCGAGGCGGGGAGGCTGGCTGTCGTAGCTCCAGCGACGATGACCACTTTCCTCGACGACTGGGTGTACGACGCCGATTACACGCAGAGGCTTTTCCAGGGACAGTTCGGCATCGCTTCCCCGGCAGCCCTCGGCGGCAGGGTATTGCAGGAAGGGGCCGCGGCGGCGGGTGCCGTTCTCCACTACCTCAAGGAGACCCAGCTCGGGAAGGCGGGGCACGTCCGGGAGATCGTATTCTACGAGACGAGGGAGCACCTGGTCCTGGACGAGGCGACCCGGCGTAACCTTGAGCTGACCGCGACCCTGGCTGAGGGGAAGCGCAAGGGGTCGCTCCTCGGGCTGATGGACCGCACCGCCACCGCCATGGGGGGGCGAAAGCTCAAGCAGTGGATCAGCTATCCTCTCGTAAGTGTGGAGGCGATAAGGGGCCGGCAGGATGCGGTGGAGGAGCTTCTCCTCGACCCGGCGAGGCGCCGGGAGATCACTGTGCTCCTCGACGGAGTTCACGACCTGGAGCGGCTGAACGGCAGGATCAGTCTGGCGAGCGCCGGTGCCAAGGACCTGGTCGCCCTGCGCGACTCGCTCCTGCGGGTCCCGGGGGTGAAAGCGCACCTTTCCGCCGCCTCGGCGCCGCTCCTGTCAAAGCTCCATGATGGGATCGATCCGCTGGAAGAAGTGGTGGAGCTGATCACCCGCGGGATCGTGGAGAATCCCCCCTTCGTCCTGCGGGAGGGGGGGATCATCGCCGACGGCTACAATGCCGAGCTCGACGAGTTGCGGGCAATCAGCCGGGAGGGGAAGGGTTTCATCGCCCGGCTCGAGGCGCAGGAGCGGGCACGGACCGGGATCAACTCCCTGAAGATCCGCTACAACAAGGTGTTCGGGTACTACATCGAGGTCACCAGGACGAACCTCGCCGCGATCCCCGACGACTACATCCGCCGCCAGACCCTGGCGAACGCCGAACGCTTCATCACCCCCGAGTTGAAGACGTACGAGGAGAAGGTGATGGGGGCCGAGGAGCGGATCGTCGAGCTGGAGTATGCGCTCTTCCAGGAGATCCGTGAGCGGGTGGCGGGGGAGGGGGGACGCGTCGCGGCGACCGCCGGGCATCTTGCCACCCTGGATGTCCTCGTCTCCCTGGCGGAGCTCGCCCACGACCGCGGCTACTGCCGGCCGACGGTGGACGACGGCGACACGATCGCCATCGTGGCGGGGCGGCACCCGGTAATCGAGGCGATGAACCTCGGAGAGCGGTTCGTCCCGAACGATACCCATCTCGACAACGCCGACAATCAGCTCCTGATCATCACCGGTCCGAACATGGCCGGCAAATCGACCTTCATGAGGCAGGTGGCGCTCATCACGCTCATGGCGCAGATCGGCAGCTTCGTCCCGGCCGAGAATGCTCAGATCGGCATCGTTGACCGGATCTTCACCCGGGTAGGAGCTGCTGACAACCTCGCCCGCGGCCAGTCCACCTTCATGGTGGAGATGACCGAGACCGCCAACATCCTGCGCAACGCGACCCCGAAAAGCCTGATCATCCTCGACGAGATCGGCCGGGGGACATCGACCTTCGACGGGGTCTCCATCGCCTGGGCGGTCGCCGAGTTCCTCCACGACTGCGCCGGGCACGCCGCCAAGACCCTGTTCGCCACCCACTACCACGAACTGACGGAGCTGGCGGTCACCCGCGGCCGGATCAAGAACTACAACATCGCAGTCAAGGAGTGGAACGACCAGATCATCTTTCTCCGGAAGATCGTCGCCGGTGGGGCGTCCCACTCATACGGGATCCAGGTGGCGCGGCTGGCAGGGCTTCCGGTCGAGGTGATCGACCGCGCGAAGGAGATCCTGC
>DATJLB010000115.1:0-8822 GCA_035490915.1 Geobacteraceae bacterium | reverse complement strand
CGGCGACCCCTGGAAGATCTTCAGTTTCGGACTGTACGGCAGCACCCTGGTCATCCTCTACGCCGTCGCGACGCTCTACCATGCCCAGCGTGGGAGGGTCAAGCGGCTCCTCCGCGAACTCGACCATTGCGCCGTCTTTCTCTTGATCGCCGGTACCTACACCCCCTTCAGCCTGGTTACCTTGCGCGGGGAGTGGGGGTGGACCCTGTTCGGACTGGCCTGGGGAGCCGCCCTGTACGGCATCGCGCTGGTGCACTGGCCGAGCAGGATGCCGCAGGTTCCGGAGCTGGGGATCTATCTCGGGATGGGGTGGCTGATCCTGCTCGCCATCCGCCCCCTGCTGCACACGTTGTCGTGGCCGGGACTGGCATGGCTGGCAATCGGCGGTTTCTTCTATACGGGGGGGGTCGCGTTCTTCGTCCTCGACGAGCGGTACTCCTGGGCCCATGGCTGCTGGCACCTCTGCGTGCTTGCGGGGAGCCTCAGCCACTTCCTGGCGGTCTTTCTCTACATCGCCTGATAAAGGGGGGCTTTTGAAGCAGGGAGCCTGTTCCCACATGGCGAGACGGCCGGCTGGTGTCGCGTTTACGGGGAAGGGGGCATTTTTCGTTGACATCCGGCGCCGCTTTTTGCTATAGATGCCGGTAGACCGTCACCCAGACAACGAAGCAGCTGATAGACGACAATACTCAACCATCCGCGAGGATGGGGCGGAAAGCCTACAGGGTCTCCAGAAGACAGCCGGGTTGCCGAAATTTCACTCATTTCGGCAACCCGGCTTTTTTTGCGGCCAAAATCCGGCACGGGGAGGTGTTCAAAGAGAGGCTTTATCGGGCTGCTGCGGTGCTAACTGGGTGGAGAGCGGTTGTTCTATAAAATTTTCGACAAAAGGAGGCAGCAATGAAAAAATGGTGCGTATTAGTCAGCATGGGGGCGGCCTTTGCCTTGGCGGCCGGGGCGGCGCAGGCAGACGACATTAAAGGAAGGGTCGGCATCACCGGGCGGATCGGTTTTGTGGTGCCGTCCGACAGCGACATCTCCGGCTTCAACATATCGACCGATGCGGGCATCATCGGTGGCGGTGGCCTGATCTACGGGTTGACCGACCATGTCGCCCTGGACGCAGAGGTCACCCACGCCAGCTACGGTTCTTCCCCCGGCGTCGATTTCAACACCACCGACATCTCCTTCGGCGCGCAGTACCGCTTCATCAACCTTCCCCAGCGGCAGCTGGTTCCCTATGTCGGCGGCGGCCTCGACATCCTTATCAATGGTGTCAACAGCTCGTTCGGGGATGTCGATACCGTGGTGGGTGCCCACGTGAAGGGGGGTGTTGACTACTTCCTTACCAAGGAACTGGCCGCAACCGCCGAAATGAAGGGGGTTCTGGCGCCCAGCGCCGATATCCACGACCCAAGCGGGGCGAAAGCCGGCAACTTCGATCCCACGAATTTTTCGATGACGTTCGGCATGCGCTATTTCTTCAACTGAACGTTTCACCAGCTGACGTAAGGGAAGGCGGCCGCGCGGCCGCCTTCCCTCCCACCTCGTGCTCCCCCAGCTTCATCCTTCCCCTATTCCACAAGGCTCTTCTCCACCACCTCGTAAACGTCCCGCGGAAGGTTGGGGACGGTCCGGATCCGCTCCAGTTCCCCCCGCATCAGCGCCTGGCGGGCTGGGTCGAAGCGGCGCCAGCGGGTGAGCGGCGCGAGCAGCCGGGCCGCAACCTGCGGGTTCACGGGAATCAGCCGGATCAGCTGGTCGGCAAGGAATCGGTAACCGTCTCCGCGTCGGTCGTGGAAGCGGACCTGGTTCTGGGAGAAGGTCCCCACCAGGGCGCGGAACCGGTTCGGGTTGGCGATCTCGAAAGCGGGATGGGCGAGGAGCGACCGGGCCTCCGCCAGGGTTCCCGGGAGGGCCGAGGTCGCCTGGAGGGAAAACCACTTGTCCACCACCTGGCGGTCGTCCCGCCAGCGCCGGTAGAATTCGGCAAGCGCCTCCCGCCGCTCCGGGCAGTCGCATGATGCGAGCGGGGCCAGCGCCCCCATGACATCGGTCATGTTGTCCGCCGCCCGGAACTGGTCGAGGCAGAGTCCGATTACCCCGGGGTCGGCCAGGGTCGTCAGGTAGGCGAGGCAGAGGTTGGCCAGACGCCGCTCCCCGCTCCTGCCGTCATCGACCGCATAGGGTGCATCTCCCCGGCATTCTGCGCGCACCCCCCGGAACTCCTCCCGCAACATCTCCGCCAGGGTGCGCCGGACGAACTGGCGGACGGCAAAAATGGCATCAGGGTCAGCCACCTCCATCAGCTCGGCGAGGTACGCCTCCGACGGCAGGATGAGGGCTTCTGCCTGGAACGCCCTGTCCTCTGCGGCACCTGTCAGGGTCGCCCGGAAAGCGGCGATGAAGCCGGGGTCGAGGGAGAGCTCCCGCCCCGCCTGACGGTCGGCCACCAAATCGAGCAGGACGCCGACTGCCAGCTGCTGCCCCGCTTCCCAGCGGCAGAACGTATCGGTTTCACGGGCCATCAAGAGGACGAGGTCGTCGTGACGGTAGGGAAAGCTGAGCCTTACCGGCGCCGAGAATCCTCGCAGGAGCGCCGGCACCGGTTCGGCGGCGACGTCGGTGAAGCGGAAGGTTTCCTCCTCCCCGCGGAGTTCCAGGACCCGCACGGTCGGTCCGGGGGGCGGCTCTCCCTCCAGGGAGACCGGGATTTCCCTGCCTTCACGGTCGAGGAGCCCCACCGTCAGGGGGATGTGGAGCGGGAGCTTCTCCGGCTGGCCGGGAGTCGGCGGAGAACACTGACGCACGGTCAGGGAAAAGATGCCGCGTTCTGCTTCAAAGTTCCCCTGCGCCTCCAGCTGCGGAGTCCCCGCCTGGCTGTACCAGCGGCGGAACTGCGCAAGGTCGGCCCCACCCGCATCCGCCATCGCATCGACGAAGTCGTCCACCGTCGTCGCCTTTCCGTCGTGGCGCTCGAAGTAGAGATCCATCCCCCGGCGAAACCGCTCCGCTCCGAGCAGGGTACGGAGCATTCGGATCACTTCCGCCCCCTTGTTGTAGACCGTCGCGGTGTAGAAGTTGTTGATCTCCATGTAGGAATCGGGACGCACCGGGTGGGCCATCGGACCTGCATCCTCGGCGAACTGGGCGGCCCGCAGGTACCGTACGTCCGCGATCCGCTTCACCCCCCGCGATTCCATGTCGGCCGAGAACTCCTGGTCGCGGAAGATGGTAAGCCCCTCCTTGAGGGAGAGCTGGAACCAGTCGCGGCAGGTGATCCGGTTGCCGGTCCAGTTGTGGAAGTACTCGTGGCCGATCACCTCCTCGATCGCCGCGAAATCGTCGTCGGTGGCGGTCGCCGGGCTCGCCAGCACGTAGCGGGAGTTGAATATGTTGAGTCCCTTGTTCTCCATCGCCCCCATGTTGAAATCGTCCACCGCCACGATCATGTAGATGTCCAGGTCGTACTCCCGGCCGAAGGTTTCCTCGTCCCAGCGCATGGCTCGCTGCAGGGAGCGGAGCGCATGCCCGCACTTCTCCCGGTTCCGCTCCTGGACATAGACCCGGAGCGCCACCGCGCGGCCGGAGGCCGTCGTGAAGCTGTCCTCGATGCAGACCAGGTCTCCCGCCACCAGGGCAAACAGGTAGGAGGGTTTGCGGAACGGGTCGTGCCAGACGGCGAAGTGGCGGCCGTCCGGGAGGTCTCCCCCGTCCACCGGATTGCCGTTGGCGAGGAGGACCGGGTACCGTTCCCGGTCGGCGACGATGGTGACGGTGTAGATCGCCAGCACGTCGGGGCGGTCGGGGAAATAGGTGATGGCGCGGAACCCTTCCGCCTCGCACTGGGTGCAGAACATCCCGGCCGAGCGGTAGAGCCCCTCCAGAAAGGTGTTCTCCTGGGGGCGGAGCTCGGTTTCCACCTCCAGGGAGAAGGAAGGTGGCACCGCCGGGATGGTGAGCGTTTCCGCAGCGGCCGTGTACCCCTCGGTAGGTAGCGGCCGGCCGTCAAGGGCGATCCCGCGCAACAGGAAACGGTGGCCGTCAAGGACGAGCGGCCGCAGCCCTGCCGTGGTGTCGTAATTCGCCCGGACGGCGAGGCGGGAGCGGACCCGCGTTGTCTCCTCCCCCAGCTCGAAGCTGAGCTCGACCGTGTCGACAACGTAGTCGGGAGGGGCGTACTCTTCGCGGCGGATGGTGCGATGCATGGAGTCGGTCATGGGGTCCTCGTTGGGTGGGGATCGTGGTGCGGGGAGAGTGTACCACAAAAGGGAAAAAAAGGCCCGGTTGCCCGGGCCCTTTTGTTCTCACAGCTGCATGCCTGCCGATTTCGGGTCCAGTCCGCCATCAGGCTGGAATCAGGGGACTCTGAATCTCTGGACCGTTCCGTCATTTCTGATTTTCCCGCGAAACCCGCAAATGTCAACCGCGGGTCTCCGAATTTGCTCGGTCGGCTGCCACATTCTGCGCACAGCCGGCTTTTCGTATGGGTCTGCGCGGACACACTCTTAATCTGTTTGACTTTCCGGGCGCCTTCCATTAAATTCCCTTTACACGCCATGTGCGAGCGCGGAGACCGGCATGCGGCAGATCGGCGATTTCCAGCCCGGGAGCACCGGGCAGCGACCGGAGGTTTATCGTGGGAACATATGTACGGCTTCTGATGGTGGCGGTTGTATCTCTCTCTGTGCTGTTCGGCTGCAGTAAGGCTTCCAAGCCGATGCCGCTCACGAAGGAAAATGTCGTCACGTACATGCAGAAAATGGGGACTGCTGCAAAAAATTCCACCCCAAAGGACATCGAGGAGGCACAAGGGAACACAGGCAAGCAGAAAGACCTGTACTACACATCTTTTGTCGAGCCCCTGGAAAAGATGGGCTACAGCTATGACAAGACAATCGGCGCCATAGCGAGCCAGCTCCTCGCGAAGACCCTGCGCACGCCTGATACCGAAACGACCGTCATGCTCAGCGACCTCCTTGCTTTCGCGAAAAATTCGAGGGGAATCGCCTTCCGGTTCGGGTTCATCTCGAAAGAAACAAAAGAGCTCCTGGACCAGGTCAGCCTGATCTTTCCCCGCTGACGGGATCTGTGCCAAAGCAGGCCCCAGGCACAGAAAATGACATCCACTATCACTATATGTGGTATAATACTCTGTGTAGATCAGGACACCGGTGAAAGGAGGTGCGCACAATGGCATCTGTCAGGAAAAGATGGAGCCGTTTCCTGAAGAACAGGAACGCACAATTCAAGAAGATGGTGAAGAAGATCGGGATACCCTGGTAAATACACTTTTCACGACTAAAGGTGAACCGGCACCCGAAAGGCCCTGTGTTTCGAACACAGGGCCTTTTCATCTGCCGGTAATGCGCTATACTTTGTACAGCCGACCCCCGACAACCGCGTGAGATGTCATCCTGTTGTCATGAAAGCGCGCCCTTCACGTGGAGGGGGAAGGTAAACCAAATCCGGGTGTGCACGTTTACCCGGAAGATCAGGCTATTTTCGCACTGTCCGTCAGACAGTGTTGAATCGGCCTTCCAGGGCCGTCACCGTCCAAGGAGGAATCCCATGAACAAGAAACTTATCGTGCTCGCCGTCTGCGCGGCCCTCATCGTCCCCATCGCCTCCCAAGCGGCCCCGGCCCGTCGCGGCCCCTACGTGTCAGGTTTTATCGGCGTAAGCGGGCCTACGGAGTCCGACGCGACAACCACCGACTTCACCCTCACCGCCCCCCGCTCCTTCCATGAGCGGGTCAAGTACGATCCGAGCATCAACATCGGGGGAACCGGCGGTTTCGATTTCGGCATGGTCCGCGTGGAAGGGGAACTTTCCTACAAGCAGGGGGAAATATCGTCCCTCACCTCGCAGGATCTCACCACCGGCACTACCTCCCAGATCATCGACACGGACGGGCGGATCGGGGCGTTTGCGATGATGTTCAACACCTTCCTCGACTTCCATAACTACAGCCTGATCACCCCGTACATCGGCGGCGGCATCGGCGTCGCCTTCCTCCACCTGGACGATACGTTCGGCACCAACGTAAGCGCCACGCCTGTCACGCGGGGCGTCGTATACTTCCACGACGATGCCTCCGTCTTTGCCTACCAGGTCGGCGCCGGCTTCGATATCGCCATCAACCCCCGCCTCTCCCTCGACCTCGCGTACCGCTACTTCGGCACCGAGACCGCACATTTTAACAGTACCCCCATAGTGACCAGCATGAAATTCGAGAGCCACAACGGGTCAGTGGGGATACGGGTGAAATTCTGACCGACCGCGGCAGCAAGGCAAAGCCCGCCTCTGGCGGGCTTTGTTCGTTTTCCCCCTCTCCTTCCCGGCCGGTCATTCGCCCCCCGTCGGAGCGAACTCCCCCGTGCCTTTCACCTGTAGAAATAGTCGGCATCCAGAAACGAGGCGGCTTCCAGGGAAAATCCGGGGAGTTCCGGCAGAATGACCGAAACGGGAAAATCGCCGTAACGGGCAAGCTGCTCCGGTATGCCGGTCTTGACCGCATGCCATGCCCCGGCAAGGGTCACAACCTTTCGCCCCGGGTGCGTCCGGGCATACCGGGCGATGTTCCAGGCCATCCCGTTGTTGCGCAGCGTCTGCGCCTCGCAGAAATAGGTGAACGACCGCCGGTTCCCCGTATGCTGGCTGAAGACCCTGCGGAGGAACTCGGTGTAGGGGGTGTTCACGGCACAGGTGACGTCGGGGGGGAGATCCTGTTTCTCCTCGGGGGTGAGGGAAGCGAACCCCTGCGCCACCACCTTGGCCATGATCGGCGGGGGGATGTTGAGGGCAACGAACGGGATCTGGTGCTGCCGGGCAAACAGGAAGATGTCCCGGTACAGGCCCCACTCCAGCGACCAGTTCCGGGCGTACACCTGCCGGAAGCTCTGCTCCGGCATTGTGCCGCCGCTCCACGAGTCGAGCTCCGGCTGGCTCGCCGTGACGAACATCTCCAGGCCGATGGCCAGCGGCACCCCGCGCGCATGGAGGGCCCGGATCACCTCAAGCTCCAGGTCATGGTGTGTCTTCACGTCGTGTGTTTCCCCGACCATGACCACCCGGGCAGGAGCTATCTCCTGCACCATCCGGTCAAAGGTGATCTCGCGGCGGTCGCTCATCCTGGTTATCTGCTGGCCGGCGCAGACGTCAGCCACAAGCAGTGCGGCAACCAGCATAACGAGAGAGCAGCATCGAACAACGGTCATGGCGGGTATCCGGGCACGTAGGGTCATGAAGATGGTGCTGTTGTCATAGTACCAGATAACGGCGCAAAAGAAACGGCACGCACGGGAAAACTGACACAATCAACCCCGGATGCGCTATACTTGCGGGTCAGGAGGCGTCATGAACTACATCCTCGCCCTGGACCAGGGAACCACCAGCTCACGGGCCATCGTGTTCGACCAGGCCGGCGCCGTCCGCGCGCTGGCGCAGAAGGAATTTCGCCAGATCTTTCCCCGCCCCGGCTGGGTGGAGCAGGACGGCCTGGAGATATGGGCCTCCCAGGTGGGGGTCGCCGCCGAGGCCCTGGGACGGGCGGGGCTCTCCGCCGCCAGCATCGCCGCCATCGGGATCACCAACCAGCGGGAAACCACGCTGGTCTGGGAGCAGCGGACCGGCCGGCCGATCCACAACGCCATCGTCTGGCAGGACCGGCGCACGGCCGACGCCTGCGACCGGCTGAAGGGAGACGGCCTGGAGGGGCTGTTCCGGGAGAAGACCGGCCTGGTGCTGGACGCCTACTTCTCCGGCACCAAGCTCGCCTGGCTCCTGGACAACGTTTCCGGGGCACGCGCGCGGGCCGAGGCGGGAGAGCTCCTGTTCGGCACCGTCGACAGCTGGCTCCTCTGGAACCTGACCGGGGGGAAGGTGCACAGGACCGACGCGAGCAACGCCTCCCGGACGCTTCTGTTCAACATCCATACCGGCGCCTGGGACGAAGAGCTCCTGCAGATCCTCCGGGTCCCTCCCGTCATGCTTCCCGAGGTCTGCGCCTCCAGCCAGCTGTACGGCACGACCGCCGCCAACCTCTTCGCGACCTCCATCCCGATCTCCGGAATCGCCGGCGACCAGCAGGCCGCCCTGTTCGGTCAGGTCTGCACTCGCCCCGGCATGGCGAAGAACACCTACGGCACCGGTTGCTTCATGCTGATGCAGACCGGAGGCACGCCGGTCGCCTCCCGCAACCGCCTTCTCACCACCGTGGCGTGGCGGATCGGCGACGAGACCGAGTATGCGCTGGAGGGGAGCGTGTTCATCGCCGGCGCCGCGGTCCAGTGGCTGCGAGACGGCCTTGGGATCATCCGCTCGTCAGCCGAGGTGGAAGGACTGGCGGCGAGCGTGCCGGACAGCGGCGGCGTCTTTCTGGTTCCCGCCTTCGCCGGGCTCGGCGCGCCCCACTGGGACCCGTACGCCCGCGGCACCATCGTCGGGATCACCCGCGGCACGAGCGCCGCCCACATCGCCCGGGCCACCCTGGAGAGCATCGCTTTCCAGGCTACCGACCTCCTCCGGGCGATGGAAGACGACGCCGGGATCGGTCTGGCCGAGCTGCGGGTCGACGGCGGAGCCGTCGTCAACGACCTCCTGATGCAGTTCCAGGCGGACCTCTTGGGGGTGCCGGTGCTCCGGCCGCGGATCGGTGAAACCACTGCCCTCGGCGCCGCCTATCTGGCCGGGCTGGCGGTCGGCTACTGGCGTGACCGGGAGGAGATCTCCAGCCACTGGCAGATGGAACGGGTCTTCACGCCGACCATGGAACGAGCCCGGGCGGCCGAGCTCTGCCGGCAGTGGCAAAAGGCCCTGGA
>DATJLB010000114.1:0-8140 GCA_035490915.1 Geobacteraceae bacterium | reverse complement strand
TCTTCATGATGGGGGAAGAAAACCCGCAGAACCCCTGCAAAAGCGCGGAAACGGCGGGAGGTTCCCCGGTCAGCTTCTACCTGTACGTGGAGAGCGTCGACGAGGTGTTCCAGAAAGCGGTGAATGAGGGGGCAAAGGTTCTGATGCCGGTCGGTGACATGTTCTGGGGGGACCGGGTCGGCACCGTCCAGGACCCCTTCGGGTACAGCTGGATGCTCGGCACCCACATCAAGGATTTGACGCCGCAGGAAATCGAGGAAGGAGCCAGGGCCGCATTTGCCCACATGGCGAAGACGTGAAAAGGAGAACCCCAACAGCACCCTGGTACCATACGAAACGAGCTGGAACAGAAAAAGGTGACTGGCTGCTTGCGCCGATGGCAGCCTGTCACCTTTTCCAACGAAGAAATCCGCAAGTAACTATTTCGCGGCCTGTGAAGACCTGAACTCCTCGACGGTAAGGCAAAGCACCCGCGTAGACTTGCCGTCAGGATTGATCTGCAGCTCCAGAATGGCCATCATCTTGTCCGAGAGCCACGCATTGGTGAAAACGTCCAGGGGGACAGGGTAAGGATCGTATCGCGGCCCCACAAGCCGTGCATTCCCCAGGAATCCGGCTACTCTCTCCCTGTTTGACCAGACCGGGAGGGAAAACCCCGTCTCGTCCATTTCCTCGGCGTAGACGTTTTTGTAGATGCCCCGTGCCACCCAAATCTCCCCGAAGGTCTCGACCTCCTGGAGAAATATGACCTCGCCGATATACTCGACGTTTTCAAGACGCTCGATGTTCACTTTTTCTCACCTCCCTGCCGGGAGGCTCGCTGCTTGACGGGGCCTCCCGGCCTGTCACCTTATTTTCATTATAGCACGTAAGCCGGGTAGTTTGCCCACCTTTTCCGACCGGGAGCCGTCATCCCAGGTACCCCGACATCTCCCGCAGGAACCGCTCCTCGTCCTCGAAGACGGTCCCCCTCATTCCCCGCCCCTCGGCCCGCACCACATTGGCGAGCATGTCGTCCACGAAGAGCGCCTCCTCCGGGGCGATGCCGAGCTCCCGCGCCACGTCGTCGAATATTGACGGGTCCCGCTTCCCCTTCCCCAACCGGTGGCTGATGAAGACCCGGTCGAACTCCCGGAAAAAGTCGAAGCGCCGGTCGAGCGTCTCCAGCCAGTCGGTCTGGTCGCTGACGATGGCGGTAACGTACCCCGCGGCGCGCAGCCGGCGGACAAACTCCAGCATCCGGGGGCGGAGGACGAAGCGGGCGAGGACGAGCTCCGACATCTCCCGGTCGTCCCCCGTAAGGCCGGTCCGTTCCCGCATGAGCCGCCAGAAGGCGGCCTCGCTCCCCGTACCGAGGACATAGCCGGAGTCGTAAACCGCCTCCATCCCGGCGCCGTGGACCGCCACAGGGTCGAGCCCCTGGCGTCGGGCGAGTTCGCAGAGCCCTTCCCGGAACCCCTCCTCGGCAAGAACACCGCCGAAGTCGAAGCAGACCGCCCGGACCTTCGCCACCTTTGCGCCCAGCCCCACCCGGAAGAGGGTCTGCCACCGTTTGGTGTCGCTCCATCCCGCAACCGGGTCGGGGACGACGATCTTCACCCCGTCGAAACGCATTTCCCGCCGGTCAAGGCGCACCGTACGGGCTGCCATCTCCTTCGCCGCCAGGGAGATATCGGCGTAGAGAAGTGAGAGGTGCGGCACCAGCTCGTAGCCCGAATCGTGAGTCGCAGCCCCCTTCACCGCCTCATGGAGCCGGAGCAGTCGAGGCTCCTGCTCGAAGGAGACGAAAAGGGTCCTGAAATACTCCTCCGACACGCCGAGGCCCGTGATGCGCAGGGTTATCGGCCCCGTCTCCGCCGCCTCAGCGAGAGCGAGGCGCACGGGCTCCAGCTCCCCCTCCCCGGCAAAAGGGGCACCGTAGACCGTCACGTGCGGCTCGAAGTGGGGAGCGTCATAACGGGCCGCTAGCTCGCGGATCACCCCCTCCGCCCAGCAAAGGTCGGCGGCGGCCGGAACGAGAAAAACGGAAAACCGGCGTTGTTCGGCGGTCATGAGACCTCCTTCTCCTTCGGATGCTGCGGTCGCGCAACAGCGCACCTTCCTTCCCTTAAATGTACCTCACTTTCAGGGGAGATCCAACAATGCATGGTGCAGACGCGGTTAAACTGTGGTATAAAGAGAGCTGATCTCAGGTCAGCCTGTGCATGACCGTCACGTCAACTCCTCCGGAGGCCCCCCATCAAGAAGTGGCTGATTTTGGGCATGTTCCCGGTTCTGTTCGTCTCGGCCTCGGCCGGCTCCGCTGCGGAGCACCAGGAGGGGGGAAAAAGCGCGTTCTCGCTTCGCTGGGAAAACGACACCTTCGGCGGCACCGACGCGAACTACACGAACGGGATTTCGCTGGCGTTGACCCGGCCGGGGAAAGGCCTCCTCGGGGGGGTGTGGGACCTCTTCGGTGCGCGCGAGGGGAGGCGGTTTGCCACCTACGAGCTGGCGCAGCTCCAGTTCACCCCCTCCGACCTCAACAGGACCAACCCCGACCCTACCGATCGCCCCTACGCGGGATTGCTCTACCTCGGGTTCACGTCGCACCTCCAGAAAGAGGAGAGCCTGCAGAGCCTCAAACTCATGGCGGGCGTCGTCGGGCCGGGGTCGGGCGCCGAGGCGACCCAGAGGTTCACCCACCGCGTCTTTGGATACGGTCTTCCCCAAGGGTGGTCCCACCAACTGAAGAACGAACCGATCATCGATCTTGTCTACGAGTACCGGCGAAAGTTTGCCCTTACTCCCCGAAATGCGGCAGTCGGCATCGAGCTGATCCCCCGGGGGGGAGCGATGCTCGGCAACTACCTCATCCAGGGGGGAGTCGGGGCGCAGGTGCGCGTCGGGTACCACCTGCCGGATGACTTCGGCACCACGGTGCTGCGCGGGATCGGGTATCTGCCGTTTCCCCTGGACGATACGACGCGCCACTCGTGGGGGTTTTATGCGTTCGCGGGTGGGGAGGCGAATCTCGTCGGCTGGAACGTGACGCTTGACGGGAACACCTTCGCGGACAGCCGCAGCGTGGACAAGCGCCCCTTCCTCCCTGCGGCGGAGTTCGGGGCGACCTTCTGGACGGAGTATTTCCAGACCTCTTTCGCCTACGTCATGTGGGGAAAGGAATTCTACGGCCAGAAGGAGAGGGAAGATTACGGCTCCATCCTTTTCTCGGCCTTTTTTTGAAGAGTGCGCGGCAGGAAGCCGCTCGTCGATGGGCCATTATCGAGAACAGAGGCACATGATGACCAGAGAAACGATGCCGGTCCTCTTCGTCGGTCACGGCAACCCGATGAACGCCATCGAGGAAACCGTCTTTGCGGCCGCATGGCGGGAGGAGGCGCACAGGTTACCCCGGCCGACGGCCATTCTCTCCGTCTCGGCCCACTGGGAGACTAACGGCGCCAGGGTGACGGCAATGCCGCACCCCCGGACGATCCACGACTTCTCCGGCTTCCCGGAGGAGCTCTACCGGGTGGAGTACCCGGCGCCTGGATCGCCGGCGCTGGCGCAGCGGGTCCGGGAGCTGATCGGACCGGAAGAGGTGACAGCGGACGCTGCGTGGGGACTCGACCACGGGACGTGGGCGGTGGTCCGGCGGATGTACCCCGGAGCGGACATCCCGGTGGTGCAGCTCTCCCTCGACCGGCAGCGTACTCCCCGCGAGCATGTCACCCTCGCGCAGCGACTCGGGCCGCTCCGGGAGGAGGGGGTGCTCGTCGTCGGGAGCGGAAACCTGGTCCACAACCTCCCGCTCATGCGGTGGCACGACAAAGCGCCGTACCCGTGGGCCGTCGAGTTCGACCGGCTCGGCGCGGAGCTGATCCTCGCCGGCGACCTGGAGCGGCTTGCCGACTACAGGGCGCTCGGAGAGGCGGCGCAGCTCTCCATCCCCACCAACGAGCACTACCTCCCGCTCCTCTATGCACTGGCGCTGCGCCGGCCGGACGAGCCGGTCTCCTTCTTCGCGGAAGGGATCGTCCTCGGCTCCATCTCGATGCGCGCCGTCCGCATCGGATAACGCGCCCGTTCACCGTTTATTCCTTATGACACGATCCGGAGGTACTCCTTCTCGCTGACCAGCTCGCGGCTGTCGGTCCGGTCGAGGAAGACGAGCCCGTTGATGTGGTCGAACTCGTGCTGGAAAACGCGGGCGAGGAATCCCTCGTACTCTTCCTCGCGGATCTCCCCCTCGCGGGTGAGGTAGCGGACCCCGACCCGGCGGTTGCGCCGCACGACGCCGCGGACCCCCGGGACGCTCAGGCACCCCTCCCACCCCGGCTCGGTCTCGTTCGAGGCCCAGAGGAGCTCCGGGTTGAGCATCGCCGTCGGCTCCATCTCCGGCGCATGGGGGTAGCGCGGGTTCGGGCGGGAGGCGACGATGAAGAGGGCGAGCGGTTCAAAGACCTGCGGCGCGGCGATCCCGACGCCGTTCGCGTCGGCCACGGTGGCGAGCATGTCGTCGATCAGCGCCTGGATAGCCGGATCGCGCGGGTTGACGATCGGCTGGGCCGGCTCCCGCAGGACCGGCTGCCCCAGCTGGGCGATCTGGCGCAGGATGGGCATACTATTCCTCCGTTTGTGCTGAGGCGGTTCGCCTCGGGTCAGGGGAACCCCTGACCGGTCGGGCGGATCATGATTTCGTTCACGTTGACGTGGGGGGGCTGAGCGAGGAGCCACCGGATCCCGTCGGCAATCGCCTGGGGCTCCAGGAGCGTCCCGAACTGGGCGACCGACGAGCCGAAGTTCTCCTCGTCGTACCCCGCCACCCCCTGGAATTCGCTCACCACGATCCCCGGCATCACCAGCGACACACGGACGCCGTGCGAACAGACTTCGCGGCGGAGCGCCTCGGCGAGGGCTCCGACGGCGAACTTGCTGGAGCCGTAGAAGCCGCTGAAGGGAGAGATGTTCCGCCCCACCGCCGACCCGATGACCACGATGTCCCCCCCTTTCCGCTGTGCCAGGTACGCACCCGCGCGCCGCATCAGGCGCGCGGCGCCGAGGACGTTCACCCGGTAAAGCGCCTCCCACTGAGATTCGTCGCTGCCGAGGATTCCCCCCGCCAGTCCGCGCCCGGCGTTGACGACGACGATGTCATACCGACGCCCCCCATCCTCCCATCCCAGCGCCCGCGCGAGGAGCGCATCGATGTCCGCCGGCACCCCCGCGTCCCCCGCCACGGCAAGGGCCTTTCCCCCCACGGCGGCGATGTCGGCGGCGAGCTTCTCCAGCCGCTCCATGCGGCGGGCGTTCACCACCACCGCCGCGCCCGCCCGCGCCAGGGTTACCGCCGTGGCGTAGCCGATGCCGGAACTCGCCCCGGTCACGATGGCCGTCCTCCCTTCCAGAGGTGTGTTCATGCTCTCCTCCTTCGTCCACAATGTGTACGTGCGTTGTGCTATAATTACAAATGTTGAAAGTGAAACATCCCTTGCCAATCGGACGTCACGGGAGGTAGAGCCATGTTCGAATTACAGTACAACGACGAGATGGAAGCGGAAGTGAGGCATCTGGAGGCGCAGCAGCGCGCCGTTGCCGCGGGACACCCGGAGTGGGCGAACGCGTGCGCCGTCTGCAAGTGCGAGCTGACGCGGGTCGATACCGACCGGTGCGAGGGGTGCTGCTAGGCCGAAATCGGACTCGGCGCGGATCTCGGCGTGACGCCTCCCCTCCCCATGTCTGAAACTACGGGTTCTTCCCACTGTGGATCCGCTTCAGGAGCCACGCCATGTTCTCGCCGAGGACGCGCATCGTCCTGAGCCCTTCCTCGTCGCTGCCTACCTCTCCCGGCTCGCGGCCTATGCCGATGTTCCAGTAGCAGGAGCCGGGAACGATCATCTCGTTGATGAGGAAGAAGTGGTTCAGGGTGTCGAAGACGTGGATCGCCCCCGCCCGCCGCACCGCCACCACCGCCGACCCAACCTTGCGGGCGAGGAGATTGCCGCCGGCGCGGGTCGCCATGCCACCCCGGTCGATGAGCGCTTTCATCTCGGTCGTGGCGTCGGCGAAATAGGTTGGCGACGCGAGGATGACGCCGTCCGCCTCGCGCATCCTGTCGATCCAGCCGTTCACCGGGTCGTCCTTCAGGGCGCAGACGCCGTCCTTCGTCTCCCAGCAGCGGTAGCATGCGGCGCAACCGCGCACCTTCTCGCCGCAGATGCGGACCATCTCCGCCTCGATACCCGCCTTCTCCAACGCTGCAAAGACGTGGCGGAGCAGCAGGGTGGTGTTTCCTTCCGGTCTCGGGCTCCCGTTGAAGGCAACGACTTTCATTTCACCCCCCTCGCCGCCTTCACCTCCGTGAGGGTCAGGCCGCCGATACCGATACTCCCGTCCTCCAACTCCCGCACGAGCACGATGAACTTTTCCTCCGGAATCCCCGTCACCGCCGCTGCCGCCTCCGTCATCCGGATGATCAGCTCCTTTTTCTTCTCCTGCGGGAGGCTCCCCCCCTCGAATGTCAGCACAGGCATCGCACTGTCCTCTCGTTGTGTGTTGTGTTCAGAACGTTGCACCCCAAAGGGGCACTGTGTCGAACCCGAGCTGCACTATAATCCGAAAACCACTAAATTTCCAGGATATATTCCGTCTGACGGTCCGACCGATAGTGGTGACCGGAGGAGTGACGAGTGGGGAGAGCGACCGGCCATATGCATCTCCCCGTCGTTCGTTTACTCGGATTTGAGAGAAGCCATGTCGATGGAGAAGCGGTACTTCACATCGGACTTGAGCAGTCTCTCGTAGGCTTCGTTGATCTTCTGGATGGGAATGACCTCCACGTCGGCGGTGATGTTGTGCAGCCCACAGAAGTCGAGCATCTCCTGGGTTTCTTTGATGCCTCCAATGGGCGAGCCGGAGAGGCTGCGGCGTCCCATGATCAGGCCGAAGGCCGAGACGGCGAGCGGCTTCTCCGGCGCGCCGACCAGGGTGAGGTTGCCGTCGCGGCCGAGCAGGTTGAGGTAGGCGCTGATGTCGTGCTCAACGGCAATGGTGTCGAGGATGAAGTCGAACGTCCCTGCATGTTTCTTCATCTCCTCTGCATTGGTGGAAATGACTACCTCATTGGCGCCCAGACGGAGCGCATCCTCTCTCTTGCCGGGTGAGGTGGTGAAGACAACAACGTGGGCGCCGAAGGCACGGGCGAACTTTACGCCCATGTGACCAAGCCCGCCGAGGCCGACCACGCCGACTTTCTTGCCGTTGGTGACGCCCCAGTGGCGGATGGGCGAATATGTTGTGATCCCGGCGCACAGCAGCGGCGCGACCCCGGCGAGATCGAGGTTGGCAGGGATGTGCAGGACAAAGCGTTCATCAACGACAATACTTTCAGAATAGCCGCCGTAGGTGACGCCCCCCAGGTGCTTGTCCGGAGAGCCGTAGGTGAGGGTCTGGTTCGGACAGAACTGTTCCAGTCCTTCCTGACAGTGGGGGCAGGTCTGGTCTGAATCGACCATACAGCCGACCCCCGCTAGCTCGCCCGGATTGAACTTCGTGACTTTGGTGCCGACCTTGGTGATCCGGCCGACGATCTCATGCCCCGGCACGCAGGGGTAGACGGTGGGCATGACGCTGTGCCACTCGTCACGGGCATAGTGAAGATCGGAATGGCAGATGCCGCAGAAGAGGATTTCGATCTGCACGTCGTGATCGGTGGTCTCCCTACGCGGGATCGTGTCTGAGGCCAGCGGCGCGGTGGCGCTGGCGGCGGAATAGGCTTTGGCGTTGTACATGTTATCCTCCTTCGTCGGTTAACGGGTTGCTGAAAAGCAGCCATCTCGCCGCCGTCCTCGAAAGCCGCCTTGTGCGGCGTAGCGCTGCTACGCCTCCGCGGGGCCTTCTGTGGGTGCGACGATCTGGCGGGTTTTGAGCAACCTGCGTTATCGATCAATGGTCCCGCTAGGAAAAGTTTCGCAGAATTTCCCTAGAGATGATCACCCGCTGGATCTCGTTCGTCCCTTCGTAGATGGACGTGATGCGGGCGTCCCGGGCGTAGCGCTCCACCGGGAAGTCACGGGTGTAGCCGTAGCCGCCGAGCATCTGGAGCGCCTTGTAGCAGGCGCGGTTGGCCGCCTCGGTGGCGTACATCTTCGCCATGGAG
>DATJLB010000113.1:0-2453 GCA_035490915.1 Geobacteraceae bacterium | reverse complement strand
CTCCATGGCGAAGATGTACGCCACCGAGGCGGCCAACCGCGCCTGCTACAAGGCGCTCCAGATGCTCGGCGGCTACGGCTACACCCGTGACTTCCCGGTGGAGCGCTACGCCCGGGACGCCCGCATCACGTCCATCTACGAGGGGACGAACGAGATCCAGCGGGTGATCATCTCCCGGGAGATCCTGCGGAACTTCGCCTAGGCAGGTTGCTGAAAACCAGCCATCTCGCCGCCGTCCTCAAAAGTCGCCTTGTGCGGGGTAGCGCTGCTACCCCTCCGCGGGACTTTTTGCGGGTGCGACGATCTGACTGCTTTTGAGCAACCTGTGCTGTCGCAGGTTTTTTATACCCTGCTCCGAGAAGGACCCATGGTCGCATAGGTCGCACAGGTTTCATAGCTCCATGATTAGACAAGGAGGGTTTATGGCTGACAGCAAGCGCATCACCCTGCAGCAGGCGGCCGAGATCATCAAGGACGGCTCGAGCCTCACCTTTTCCGGCTTCACCATCTGGCGCCGCCCCTTTGCCATCGTCTACGAGCTGATCCGCCAGCATCGGAAGGGGCTTCACCTGATCGAGGTGAACGGCGGCCCCCAGACCGAGTTCCTTGTTGGCGCCGGCTGCGTGGACATCTGGGAGTCGTGCTGGGTCGGGCACGAGCTGTACGGCAAGTACGGCGCCAACCTCTCCCGCAAGGTGGGGAACAGGGAGATCCTCGTGGAGGATTACAGCCACGCGGAGATGCTCTTCCGCTTTGCTGCTGCGGCCTCCGGCGCCCCCTACGCCGTGACCCAGACCTCGCTCGGCACCGACATCCACAACCCGGCCTACGACACCCTCGGCGGGGCGGGCTTAAGGGACGGAAAGCACTTCCCGAAGGAGAAGTACGTCTTCACCGACGACCCCTTCTTCGGCGCCGGCCCTCAGGTGCTCGTCCCCGCGGCCAAGGTGGACGTGGCGGTCATGTGCGTCCAGCAGGTGGGGGAGGAGGGGACGGTGCGGGTCGCCGGCCAGTACTACTCCGACCCGGAGGCGGCCCGGACCGCGGACATCACCATCGTCATGGCGGAGGAGATCGTTCCCGAGGAGTACCTGCGCAGGGAGAGCGACCGGAACACCATTACGAGCTTCGAGGTGGACTACATCCTGGAATGCCCCTTCGGCGCGCACCCCACCGGCATGTTCGGCCGCTACGATGTGGACGGCGCCTTCCTCAAGGATTTTTACGCCACGACCCGCACCCAGGAGGGGTTCGACGCCTTTGCCCGGGAGTGGATCTTCGGACTCGACCATATGAGCTACCTGGAGAAGCTCGGCTGGCCCCGAATGCTGAGCCTCAAGGCCAACACCGCGCTCAACTACAGCACCTGCGTGAAAAGGGGGCAATGACATGACGAGCGACTACGCACATCCCGAAGAATTCGGCCTGGCAGATCTCCTCTGCTGCGCGGCCTCCCGCGAGGTGCAGGACAACGAGGTCGTCTTCGCCGGCACCGGCCTCCCGATGGTGGCGATCATGCTCGCCCAGAAGACCCACGCCCCGAACCTGAAGCTCATCTTCGAGGCGGGGACCCTGGACGGCCGCCCTCCCGAGATCCCCACCTCCGTGGGGGATGCCCGCTGCGAGATGGGGGCGTCCCGTGCCTCGGGGCTCTACGACGCCTTCTCCATCGCCCAAAGGGGTTACGTGGATCTTGGATTCCTCGGCGGCGCCGAGGTGGACGAGTACGGCAACGTGAACACGACCTGCATCGGCGACTATCTCGCCCCCGAGCTCCGCCTCACCGGGAGCGGCGGGAACCCGGATATCAACTCCTTCGCCAGGCGGACCGTCTTCATCATGGTCCACGAGAAGCGCCGCTTCACACCCAGCGTCAGCTACATCACGAGCCCGGGGTGGCGGGTGAAAAAGTGGCCCGGGGGCGAGTTCGTTCACCGGAAAGAGCTCTACGGTGCCGCCTATCGCGGCGGGCCGTCGGCGGTGATCAGCACGGCCGGGGTCTTCCGCTTCGACGGGGAGACCGGCCGCATCTACCTCGATACCTGCCATCCGGGGAAGAGTCCGGAGGAGATCCGGGATCTGTGCCATTTCGACCTTGACATCAGCCGCGTTTCCGGTGAAACTCTCCCCCCGACCCGGGAGGAACTCCGCCTCATCCACGAGGTGCTCGACCCGGCGCAGATCTTCATTCCGAAGGTGAGAAGGGGGTAGGGTGGCACGGTGCAGCGAAACGCCATGGAGGACTTTCAGCGGGACATCACCTGCCGCACCCTGAAGCGGGAGGACGGCCAGGTCAGTCTGACCGCCCTCCTTCGTGACCGCTTCCACGACATCCGGGTGGAGGTGGTCGCGGAGCCGGAGACGCTCACGATCACCGCCGCCGGCGTCGATTTTCGCAGGTCGCCGACTCCCGACTGCGGCAACATCCGCAACCTCCTCCTCGGCCTCCTCCC
>DATJLB010000112.1:0-7787 GCA_035490915.1 Geobacteraceae bacterium | reverse complement strand
ATAACGATCTCGGAGAGAAAGAAGCTGAAAAGGCTGGTGGCAAAGGCAGTGACCAGGATCGGGTAGGTGATGCGGGCGACGCTGATTCCGCAGCTGCGCATGGCGACGAGTTCACTGTGGCGTGCCAGCATCCCGAGGGTCAGCAGGGTCGCCATCAGGACCGCCAGCGGCGTGACTTGGTTGACTATTTCCGGGGTTTTATAGAGGAAGAAGAGAAGAATGTGCTGGAGCTTCCCTTGGGCGCGGGTGAACCGGCCGATCTTCTCAAGGAAGTCGATGACCAGGTAGATGACGGTGAAGGAGCCCACGCAGAGGCCGATGATCCGCAGGTAGAAGGAGGCGATATAGCGGCTGACGATGCTCATGGTCCGCTCCTCTTGCGGTAAGCCATACCACGTGCAGTTGCGATCAGCTCCCGGGCGAGGTCGAGGAGCAGAATTCGTTGCTCCAGTGCGGTTTTCCTGAAGAGGTAGGCGCCGAAGAGCAGAAAGACGACGTCGGGTGCCCAGATGGCAATGGCAGGAGGGACGAGCCCTTTCTGTCCTAAGGTCTTTCCGGCGGAGAAGACGACGTAGTAAGCCAGGATGACCCCGATGCTGACGGAGAAGCCGGCCGCTTTGCCGGAGCGCTGATTCTGGATCCCGAGGGGGACTCCCACCAGCGCGAAGACGAGGCAGGCGAAGGGAAGGGAGAAGCGGCGGTGGAACTCGATCAGGGTGTCGCGCCGCTCCTTGTCGTCCGCTGTATGAGTGCGCAGGGTTTCGTTCAGTTCGGCAAAAGTCATGTCGAGCTCGTTCTTGGTCGCTTCCTTGGCCGTCTGGGCGAGGTTGATGGTGAGTTCGTAGTCCTTGAACTCCAGGAGGCGGTAGCCGGAGGAGTCGAGGCTGCGGTGGATGCCGCCGTTTTTCAGGGAAAGCCGGAGTGTCTTGGTCCCCGGCTCTCTTTCTATCACCCCCTGTTCGGCAAAGATGGTAGAGGGCTCTTTAGGGTTCCGTTCGTCCTCGATGAGGATGCCGGACATGGAACTCATTTCTTTGTCGTAACGGTCGATATAGATGACAAGCCCCGGGAAATCGTCGTTGAAGACCCGCTCCTTCAGGTTCAGGGTTGCCCGGGTCTCGACGATGTTCAGCAGGAGTTTCTTGAAGGAGGTATTTCCCCACGGCAGGGCGTAGACGCTAACGAAGGTGGTGGCGAGGTAGGCCAGCAGTGCACAGCTCAAGACCGGCGGCAGAACACTATAGAGCCCTATCCCGCTCGACTTCATGGCCGTGATCTCGCTGTCTGCAGAAAGTCTGCCGAAAGCGAGAAGAAGGGCAAGGAGGAATGACATCGGGATGGTGACCATGGAGAAGAAGGGAAGGAGGTAGATGACCATCCGGATGATGTCGGAAAAGAGCACCCCCCGTGCCACAACCATCTCGGCCAGCTGAAGGAAGCGCCCCATCAGGAGGACCGAGGTGAAGGTCGCCATTCCGAGCAGGAACGGGACCGCTATTTCTCGGCAGATATAGAGGGAGATGGTCTTCTTCATAACCGCAGCATGATACATGAGACGCTGGGGGAAGTAAAGAACCGACAGCTCACATCCGCCATTCCGCTCAAAATGGATGTCTGGCATGACATCGCACGTGGTCCGGATGCAACATAGTTAGCGAGGCAAAAAATGTTATGTGCATCAAAGTGGCTTGACAGGGTTTTGGGTGGAATTTATAATAACTTAACATTAAAACATTGCAACGTAACGCTTGCTGACATGCAGCGCCCGGAGAGCGGAGGTGTGTTGGCCGCCCGCCGGGTAATGGTCGTGGCCTTTACAGCCGTCAAAAGGAGGTTTGTCATGAAGAAGCTGTTCGGCTTATCGTGTTTGACCGCCATGCTCGTTTGTGCCTGTACTGCCAACAACGTGATCATGAGCAGGATTCCATTTCCCGAAGCTGAATACCTCCGGTTCCAGGCCCCGGGAAGCGGGGTGGTTCGAGGCAAGGTATACATAACGGCACAAGGCGGAGATGCAGTGGTGGCGCAGAGGAATCGGGTCATCCTGAATCCGGTCACTTCATACAGCCTTCAATGGTACGAGGAGGCCCGCCTGAAGCATCCGATGGAGGACCCCGACCCTCGTCTCAGGAGGTATGTGAGGGAAGTGATCGCTGATGCCGACGGGCGGTTTGAATTTACCAACGTTCCGGCGGGGGACTATTACCTCAGCGCGCCACTCGCCTGGGAGGCGCCGTGGCCGGTTCACCGGAATAGCAGTGTCATGCCGCAGGGGGGCTTCATCGTTCGGAAGGTCGCTGTTCACGAGGGAGACACTGTCGAGGTGTCTCTTACATACCATGTCAGGCTTCCTGACGACGAGCTGCACATCATCCAGTCAGACAGCGACAAGAGCCCGATCTGGACGGCTACGGAATTTTGAAGCAGGCTGGCCAGAACTCCACAAAATTGGGGCATCCGGCGGATCGGGCTTCATTTGCCGGATGCCCTGTCGCGTCACGTTAGCGATAATCGTGACAGTGTGCTATAAATAGCCTTTCCCCTTCCGCCGTACATGATTCTGTCAGATCCCTCGGATGTTCACCTTGTGGCGAAATTCCCCTTGCTAAACGGGCGGTCGTGTGGTATATAGATTTGCTGTTCGTAAATTCGCACGCCCCCTTTTTACCCCGGCGGTGTCCGCGGCAGTCGCGGATTCCGGGAGAAGATCGGGGGGCGGAGGCGCAACCGAAAAGGAGAAAAAATCATGTCGAGTATCACCATGAAGGAACTGCTGGAGGCCGGTGTGCACTTCGGCCACCAGACCAAGAGATGGAACCCGAAGATGAAGCCGTATATCTTCGGGGCGCGGAACGGGATCTATATCATCGATCTGCAGAAGACCGTCCGTATGTTCAAGAATGCATACAACTTCGTCGTGGATGCGGCCAAGGATGGCGAGACCGTTCTGTTCGTCGGTACCAAGAAGCAGGCTCAGGACTCGGTTGCCGAGGAGGCGAGCCGCTGCGGCATGTTCTATGTGAACCAGCGCTGGCTGGGAGGCATGCTGACCAACTTCGCCACCGTGAAGCAGAGCATCGACCGGCTGAAGCGGCTGGACGCGATGGCTACCGATGGTACGATCGATGCCTATACCAAGAAGGAGGCTCTCAAGCTCGGCAAGGAACGCGAGAAGCTGGAGAAGACCCTGGGGGGGATCAAGGGGATGCACAAGCTCCCCGGCGTGCTGTTTGTCATCGACCCGAAGAACGAGGAGATTGCCGTCCAGGAAGCCCAGAAACTCGGCATTCCGGTGGTGGCAATCGTCGATACCAACTGTGACCCCGACTGCGTCGATTACATCATTCCGGGTAACGACGACGCCATTCGCGCCATCAGGCTCCTTACCGGCAAGGTCGCCGATGCGGTGATCGAGGGGGCCCAGGCCCGGGATACCCGGCTCCAGACGGAGAGCGAGGGGGAGGAGTACGTAGCCGAGATCCCCGAGGTGGCCGCGGAGGAAGCGGCGGAGGAGTCTACCGAAGCGTAACGGATCCGGCGCCTGCTCCGGCAGTGTTTGCCGTCGCAAACGAATCCGGCCCTTGCGGGCCGTTATGGAGGAATAAATCGTGAGCATTTCAGCTGCACAGGTAAGTGAACTGCGGAAGATCACCGGCGCCGGCCTCATGGACTGCAAGAAGGCCCTGGCGGAGACCGGCGGAGACCAGGAGAAGGCCATCGACTACTTGCGGAAGAAGGGGCTTGCCGCCGCGTCCAAGAAGTCCGGCCGGGCTGCCACCGAAGGGTTGGTCGGCTCATACATCCACGCCGGCGGCAAGATCGGGGTTCTCGTCGAGGTAAACTGCGAGACCGACTTCGTGGCAAAGAACGAGAATTTCCAGGCATTTGTCAAGGATGTCGCGATGCATGTTGCCGCCGCCGCTCCCCAGTATGTGCGGCGCGAGGAAGTTCCGGCCGACGTGGTAGAGCGGGAGAAGGAAATCTATCGGGCCAAGGCACGGGAAACCGGCAAGCCAGAGAACATCATCGAAAAGATCATCGAGGGGCAGGTCAACAAATTCTACGCCGATATCTGCCTTCTGGAGCAAGCCTACGTCAAGGACCCCGATAAAACGGTCCAGACCTACCTGAACGAGACGATCGCCACCATCGGCGAGAACATTTCCGTCCGCCGCTTCGCCCGGTATGTACTGGGCGAGGGGCTGGCAAAGAAAGAGAGCGACTTCGCGGCAGAGGTTGCGGCCGCGGCCGGCGTCTAACGGTGACAAGAGCCGGCCATGCAAATGGCCGGCTTTTTTTTTGAAACCATAGGTCTCATAAGTCCCATAGGACTCAGAGGACCAATAGAACTTGATCACAGGACGAACAATGGGCGAGCCTTATTACAAGCGAGTACTGTTGAAGCTTTCCGGCGAGGCCCTGGCTGGAGACCAGGGGTACGGCATCGATCCCCGGACGATCACGACCATCGCCAATGAGGTCAAGGAAGTGGTGGCGTGCGGGGTCGAGCTTGCCCTGGTGATCGGGGGGGGCAATATCTTCCGCGGACTGGCCGCTTCGTCCAAGGGGATGGACCGGGCCAGCGCCGACTACATGGGAATGCTCGCCACCATGATCAACTCCCTTGCCATGCAGGATGCCCTGGAGAAGATCGGGGTCGACACCCGAGTCCAGTCGGCCATAGCCATGCAGGAAGTGGCCGAGCCCTACATCCGGCGTCGCGCCATCAGGCACCTGGAAAAGGGGCGGGTGGTCATTTTCGGGGCGGGTACCGGCAATCCCTACTTCACCACCGATACGGCGGCAAGCCTTCGTGCCATGGAGATCGGTGCCGAAGCGATCCTGAAGGGGACCAAGGTGGACGGGGTTTATTCCGCCGATCCAAAAAAAGATCCGGCCGCCGTCAAGTTTCCCCGGCTTACCTATATCGAAGTCCTGAAAAAGGGGCTCCAGGTGATGGATGCCACCGCTACGTCGCTCTGCATGGACAACAGTCTCCCGATCATCGTGTTCGATGTCACTACCGACGGTAATGTGAAGAAGGTGGTGTATGGGGAGGAAATCGGTACTATCGTGAAAGGAGAGTGAGATGACCAAGGACGTCATAAAAAATATGGGTGCCCACATGGACAAGACGGTCGATGCACTCCGGAAGGAGTACCAGAAGGTCCGCACCGGCAGAGCATCTACGGGACTGCTCGACGAGATCCGGGTCGATTATTACGGCACCCCCACTCCCATCAACCAGCTGGCGACCTTGGCCGTTCCCGAACCGCGGACCATAACCCTCCAGCCGTGGGAGGCGAAGCAGATCCCGGCCATCGAGAAGGCGATCCTGAACGCAAACCTGGGACTCACCCCCTCCAACGATGGGAAGGTGATTCGCCTGAACCTCCCTCCCCTCACCGAGGAGCGGCGCAAAGAGATCGTCAAACAGCTCAGAAAAATGGCCGAGGATGCGAAGGTCGCCCTTAGGAACATCCGTCGTGACAGCATAGACGAACTGAAGCGGCTGGAAAAGGACAAAAAGATAACCGAGGACGAACTGAAGCGGGCGGAAAAGGATGTCCAGGACGTCACCAACGGCCATGTGGCGAAGATCGACGAAGTCCTCGCCCACAAGGAAAAAGAGGTGATGGAGGTCTGATGTTGAGTTTCAGGTTGAAAGTTTCAAGTTTCAAGTTTTTTGGGTTCTTTGATTGACTTGAAACTTGAAACTCGAAACGTGAACCTCATGGTCAGATTTTCCTTGCGCAGTCCGGTGAATTGTGGTTAAATCCCCGGAACCCCTGTAATAAGGGGATTTTTTGTTTTTAAGGCTCCCATGCGTAAGCTACAACCCGAGAAGCTTCCCCGGCACCTTGCCATCATCATGGATGGCAACGGGCGCTGGGCAAAGGAACGGATGCTGCGGCGGATCGTCGGCCACCGGCGGGGAGTGGAGACGGTCAGGACAGTTGTCGAAGAGTGTTCCCGGCTCGGCATCCGCTTCCTGACGTTGTATGCCTTTTCTTCGGAGAACTGGCTCCGTCCCAAGACCGAGGTGCGGGCGCTGATGGCGCTCCTGAAACGGTACGTCAAGACGGAAACCTCCCGGATGATGCAGAATAACATCCGTTTCAACGTTATCGGCAACCGGGACGAGCTTCCGTCGGACGTAAACGGGGAGCTGGATGCTGCCATGGCCAAGACCGCCGGCAACTCCGGAATGACCTTGACACTGGCCCTTTCGTACGGAGGGCGCCAGGAGATCATGCGGGCCGCGTCGCTCCTGGCAACCGATCTCGCGGCGGGCAGGGTTGCCGTGGCCACGATCGATGAGACCATGTTCGACGGGTATCTCTTTACCGCGGGGATGCCTGATCCGGACTTTCTCATCCGCACCAGTGGCGAGATGCGGATCAGCAACTTCCTTCTCTGGCAACTGGCCTATGCCGAACTCTATTTCACCGAGGTCAACTGGCCTGATTTCACCACCGTGGAACTGCATCGGGCACTGTGCGATTACCAGGCGAGGGAGCGGCGCTTCGGGCGTACGAGCGATCAACTGCACAAAGAAAAGTGACGGCAACCGAGGGGTAGTGAGGTTACAGCCAAGCGGTAAAGACCCCGGCTGGCAGTCCGACAGGAGTTGACCATTAAGCAACGAGTGCTGACGGCGGCAGTCGCCCTGCCGCTTCTCATCCTGCTGGTTCTCAAGGGGAGCTTCGTTCTTTTTTCCTGCTTCATCCTGGTCATTGCCCTTCTAGGCCTCGACGAGTTCTACAGGATGGCTCTCCCCGAAAGGAAGATCGAGGGGAAGGTCGCAGCCCTCGGTGGAGCTCTCATGCTCCTCGTCTTCCTTTCCCGCAATCAGGGGTACATCCTTTTCGTCCTGACGACTCTGGTTCTGCTTTCCTTTATTATCTTCCTCTTCAGGATCCGGGACATCCGGCAGTCGGCCGGAGAGGCCGCCATGTTTCTCATGGGGATCCTCTATGTGCCGGTCCTGCTAGGCCACCTGGTGCTTCTCAGGGGGCTACCCCACGGCCACCACTGGATATTGCTCCTGCTGGTGATTGTGATGGCCGGGGACAGTGGGGCCTATTTCATAGGAAGAAGTTACGGCAAGCGGAAGCTCTACCCGATCGTGAGCCCCAACAAGAGCATGGAAGGGGCCATCGGGGGGGTGGTCGGGAGCATTCTGGGTGCGGTCATTGCACGATCTACCTTTTTTCCGGAGCTCACTGGTGCGGATGCGGTCAGTACGGCGCTCCTCCTCGGGATTACCGGGCAGATCGGCGACCTGTTCGAGTCGATGCTGAAGAGGAGCTACGGGGTGAAGGATTCGGGAGTCATCGTTCCCGGCCATGGCGGTATTCTGGACCGGCTCGACAGTATCCTGTTTGCCGCTCCGGCGGCTTACTACTACGCGGTTTTCATTTTCATGCAACGCTGATTTTTGCTAACTACCGGATTTCCGAGGTTTGAAAACAAAGGAGATCCTTCGGAGAGGGACTATGAAGAAGCTCGGCATACTCGGTTCCACAGGGTCCATCGGGGTCAGCACCCTGGAGATCGTCGCCGCCCATCGGGACCGGTTCAAAGTGGTTGCACTCACTGCCGGGAGCAATCTGGAACTGTTGAAGCGCCAGATCGAGGAATTTGCCCCTCAGTTGGTGGCGGTTGCGACCGAGGACCTGGCCGACGAGTTGACGGCTATGCTTCCCGCCAAAAGGCCGGAAATCCTTTGGGGAGTGGAAGGGCTGATCGCCGCCGCTACCGTTGCCGAGATCGACATGGTGGTG
>DATJLB010000111.1:0-8581 GCA_035490915.1 Geobacteraceae bacterium | reverse complement strand
CCTCCGGTACAACAAGATGGAACAGTTCCGGAACAAGTTCAGGAGCATGGACATCCTCCTGATCGACGACGTTCAGTTCATCGCCGGCAAGGAACGGACCCAGGAGGAGTTTTTCCACACCTTCAACTCCCTGTACGAGTCGCACAAGCAGATCGTGGTCACCTCGGACAAGTTCCCCAAGGATATCCCGGGGCTCGAAGAGCGGCTCCGCTCCCGTTTCGAATGGGGGCTGATCGCCGACATCCAGCCCCCCGACATCGAAACCAAGGTGGCCATCCTGAAGAAAAAGGCGGAGATCGACAGCATCGGCCTCACCGACGACGTGGCCCTCTTCCTCGCCTCCAGCTCCACCACCAACGTGCGGGAGCTGGAGGGGATGCTGATCCGGCTCGGCGCCTTCTCCAGCCTGACCGGTAACGAAATAACCCTGAAGATGGCCCGGGACGTCCTGAAGGACATCATCGTCGACAAGACGCGCGAACTGTCGATCGAGATCATCCAGAAGCAGGTGGCCGACCACTTCAAGATCAAGGTATCGGAACTGAAGTCGGACAAACGGCTCAAGGCGCTGGTGGTGCCGCGGCAGATCGCCATCTACCTCTGTCGCGAGCTCACCAAGGCCTCCTACCCGGAGATCGGTGAAAAGTTCGGCGGAAAGGACCACTCCACCATTATCCACTCCGTCAAGAAGATCGACCTCCAGATCGCACAGGATCTGGAGATCAAGGGGATCATCGATACCCTGAGACGCTCGCTGTTGAGCTGAACGGGAACAACCTGTGGACAGTTCGGAGAAATTGTGGATAATGGTGACGGCTGTTGACTGCTGTGCATAAACCGACCGATTCGTGAACGGTGCCGAGAGAAAAAAGACGTAGCCATTCCGCGGGGTAACCGAGTTATCAACTTATCCACCGGCATCTATCTGCTACTGCTAAAAAGATTTTTTACATAAGATAACAGCACGTCCGGTTGAAAAGGAGGAGGCATGGAATTCAGGATAGATAAGGACACCTTCCTAAAGGCGTTGCAAAAAGTTCAGGGGATCGTCGAACGGCGCAATACCATGCCGATCCTTTCCAACGTCCTCATCGAGGCTGCCGCCGAGCGGATCCACGTCACGGCGACCGATCTGGAAGTCGGGATGCGCAGCTCCTATCCGACCGAGGTGATCAAGGAGGGCAAGATCACCGTTTCCGCCAAGAAGATCTACGAGATCATCAAGGAACTCTCCGACGAACAGATCCTCTTTTCCACCAAGGAAAACGACTGGGTAGAGATCCGCTGCGGCAAGGCGCACTTCAACATCGTCGGGCTCTCGTCCGACGAGTTCCCCTATTTTCCGAAGGTGAAGGAGGATAGCTTCGTCAGGCTGGACAACGCCCTCCTCCGGGAAATGATCGAAAGGACTTCCTACGCCATCTGCCACGACGAGACCAAGTACAACCTGAACGGCGTTTTCGTCAAGGCGCTGGAGGAGAACGGAAGAAACAGCCTCCGGATGGTGGCGACCGACGGCCACCGGCTCTCCGTGGCCGAACGGGAGCTTGCCGGGACTATCAGCAAGGAGCTGGGCAAGGGGATCATCTTCCCGAAGAAGGGGATCTTCGAGCTTAAAAAGATGGCCGAGGAAGAGGACGGCGAGGTCCTCCTCGGTTTCCTCGACAACAACGCCGTGATCAAGAAGGGGAACACGGTGGTCGTCATGCGTCTCGTGGATGGGGAATTCCCCGACTACACCAAGGTGATCCCGCAGAACAACGACCGGATCGTCCGGACCAACCGGGAACTGCTTCTCCATTCCCTGCGGCGGATGGCGATCCTCTCGAGCGAAAAATTCAAGGGGATCAAGTTCGACATAAAATCGGGGGTCATGGAGATATCCTCCAGCAATCCCGAGCTGGGGGAGGCGCGGGAAGAGGTGGAGATCGACTACGCCGGCGAGCAGATCACCTCCCGCTTCAACGCTCGCTACCTGATCGACGTCCTCTCGGTGCTGAACGATGCCGAAGTGGAGCTCCTGTTCCGGGACGAGCTCTCCCCGGCGATCATGAAGGCGGCGGGCGACGACAGCTTCCTGTCGGTCGTCATGCCGATGCGCCTGTAGCCGCCGGAAACGCCTCGGCTGGAAGAAGGCCTCTCCCTGCCGAGTGGCCTTTTTCATGACCGCGACAGGTAAGCTATTTTCATGGTGCTGAAAAAGTTATACATTAATGCCTTCCGGAACCTGGAACAGAGCGATCTGTCATTCGGCGGCCGGTTCAACATCTTTTTCGGCAACAACGCCCAGGGAAAGACCAACCTCCTGGAGGCGATCTATCTCCTCGGCACCATGAAGTCGTTTCGGCTCGCCAAGAACGGCGAACTGATCCGCTGGGAGGCGCCTTACGGGGTGCTCCAGGGGTGGGTGGAACGGGACGGGGTAACCCGCGAGATCGGCCTCCTCCTGGAAAAGCAGGGAAAAAAGGTCAAGGTGGACGGCAAGAGCGTGGCGCGGCTCACCGATTTTTTCGGCAGTCTCAACGTGGTCCTCTTCTCCCCCGAGGAGATGGCGATGGCGAAGGGGCAGCCGGACGGCCGGCGCCGTTACCTCGACCGGGCGATCTTCAGCGGCGACGTCGACTACCTCCGGCTGCACCACGACTACAGCCGGATCCTCAAGAACCGCAACGCCCTGCTGAAAAGCGGCGGGGCGGACGGGCTGGATGTCTGGAGCGACCAGCTCGCCGAGGCGGGCGCCCGGCTGATCGTCAAGCGGGTTGCCTACCTGGAGGAGCTCGCCCCTCTCCTCAGGCGGTTTTACAGTGAGATCGCCGGAGACGGGGAAGAGGCGGCGCTTCGGTACCTTCCCCACCTTACCGACCGGGGACAGGATCGGGAGGGGTGGCGCAGCGAGCTGCGGGAAGCGCTGGTACGGAGCCGGGCGGAAGAATTGCGGCGCGGAACGACGCTCGTCGGCCCCCACCGGGACGACCTGGAGTTTCTCCTGAACGGCATGCCGCTCAGGCGCCATGCCTCCCAGGGTGAACAGCGCAGCTTCGTGCTGGCGCTGAAGATGGCGGAGATATCCCACCTGGAGCGGACCTTCGGCAACCCGCCGATCCTGCTCCTGGACGACATCAGCTCCGAGCTCGACCGGGAACGGAACGCGAACCTGATGGAGTTCCTGGCGGCGCGACAGATGCAGGTCTTCATCACCACCACGGCCCTGCAGAACGTCGCGCTGCACGGCGCAGAACGACACCGTGCCTTCCGCATCGAGGCGGGACAGGTACATGAAGAAGCAGGCTGAAGGCTAGAGGCTGGCAGGCAGAGGGTTTTTTTGCTTAAAACCTTCAGCCTACAGCCTCTACACCTGATTTTATACCGAGGGAACCATGACCGACGAACTGAACAGCGATTACGGCGCCGACAAGATCAAGGTGCTGGAGGGACTTTCCGCGGTGCGCAAGCGCCCCGCCATGTACATCGGCTCCACCTCGAGCCAGGGGCTGCACCACCTGGTGTACGAGGTGGTGGACAACTCCATCGACGAGGCGCTCGCCGGCTACTGCGACGATGTCTCGGTCTTCATCCACGTGGACGGCTCGGTGACGGTCATCGACAACGGCCGCGGCATCCCGACCGATATGCACCCCACCGAAGGACGACCGGCGGCGGAGGTGGTCCTCACCGTTCTCCACGCGGGGGGGAAGTTCGACAACACCTCCTACAAGGTATCCGGCGGCCTGCACGGGGTCGGTGTCTCGGTGGTGAACGCCCTCTCAAAGAAGCTGGAGCTGGAGATCCGCCGCGATGGCAAGGTGTTCCGCCAGTCGTATCGCCAGGGAGACCCGGTGACGCAGCTCACCGTCGAGGGGGAGACGAAAAAACGGGGCACCAAGATCACCTTCCTCCCTGACGACGAGATATTCGAAACCACCGAATTCTCCTTCGACGTCCTCTCCCAGAGGCTCCGCGAGCTGGCCTTCCTCAACGCCGGGGTGCGGATCAGGATCACCGACGAGCGGGCCGAGCCCCCCAAGGAGCACGATTTCCACTACGAGGGGGGGATCCGCGAATTCGTGGAATACCTCAACCGGAACAAGACCCCCCTCCACCCGAAGCCGATCTTCGTGAACGGCGAGAAGGGGGGGGTTGAGATGGAGATCGCCCTCCAGTACAACGACTCCTACGACGAGAAGGTCTTCTCCTTTGCCAACAACATCAATACCCACGAAGGGGGGACCCACCTGGTCGGCTTCCGGGCGGCGCTCACCCGCACCATGAACAGCTACGCCGCCGCCAACAACCTGCTGAAGAACGTCAAGGTCGCCATCTCCGGCGAGGACCTGCGCGAGGGGCTCACCGCAGTGATCTCGGTGAAGATCTCCCAGCCCCAGTTCGAGGGGCAGACGAAGACCAAGCTCGGGAACTCCGAGGTGAAGGGGTACGTGGAATCCCTGATGAACGAGAAGCTCGCCGTCTTTCTGGAGGAGAACCCCCAGATCGCCAAGCGGATCCTGGAGAAGTCGATCGACGCGGCCCGCGCCCGGGAGGCGGCCCGAAAGGCCAGGGAGCTGACCAGGCGCAAGGGGGCGCTCGACATCTCCAGCCTCCCGGGAAAGCTCGCCGACTGCCAGGAGAAGGACCCGGCGCTCTGCGAGCTCTATCTCGTCGGGGGTGATTCGGCCGGCGGCAGCGCCAAACAGGGAAGGGACCGGAAGTTCCAGGCGATCCTGCCGCTCAAGGGGAAGATCCTGAACGTGGAGAAGGCGCGCTTCGACAAGATGCTCTCCTCCCAGGAGATAGGGACGCTCATCACCGCGCTCGGCACCAGCATCGGCAAGGACGACTTCGACGTGGCGAAGCTCCGCTACCACCGGATCATCGTCATGACCGATGCCGACGTGGACGGCTCCCACATCCTGACCCTGCTCCTCACCTTCTTCTTCCGGCAGATGCCGGCGCTGGTGGAACGCGGGCACCTCTACATCGCCCAGCCGCCGCTCTACAAGATCAAGCGGGGGAAGAAGGAGCAGTACCTGCGGAACGAGGCGGCCCTCCAGAACTACCTCCTGGAGGAGGGGACCGAGGATACGACCCTCTTCGTGGAAAACGGCGAAAAGACCTACCGGGACAAGCAGATCATCCCGATCCTGAAGAATCTGACCGAGTTCAAGAACCTGTTCGAGCGGGTGGTGAAGAAGGGGGTGAACGAGGAGCTGGTGCGGGTCTTCCTCCGCTGCGGCGTGAAGGGGGGGATCGAGGATGTCGAGGCGCTCATTCCCTACCTGGAGAACCTGCCCAGGGTCTATGAGGGGGCGGAGTACGCGGTCCGGGAGAGCCGGATCATCGTCCGGATCGGGAATCTGCGAAGCGCCATCGACAGCCATGCCATGGCGGCGCTTGCCTCCTACGAATACGGCCTCCTGGTGGAGAGCCACCGGAAGGTGCGGGAGCTCTTCGGCGACGGCAAGGCAATCGTCTCCAGCGAGGGGAAGACGCTGTTCGAGACCACCCGCGGTGTCGAACTCCTCTCCTTCTTTGTGGACACCGCCAAAAAGGGTCTCTATATTCAGCGCTACAAGGGGCTGGGCGAGATGAATCCGGAGCAGCTCTGGGAGACCACCATGGAGCCGAACAACCGCCTGCTGCTCCAGGTGAAGATCGAGGATGCAGTCGAGGCGGACGCCACCTTCACGGTGCTCATGGGTGACCAGGTGGAGCCGCGCCGGGAGTTCATCGAGCAGAATGCGCTGAACGTGTCGAATCTCGATATTTAAGAAACTAAAAAACCTTTTGTTAACAAGGATAATCAGGATATTCAGGATTAATATCGGTTTTAGGTTTTATCCTGAATATCCTTGTTAATTGCGGTTTTTACAGATTTATCAATAAATGAGTGATTTGAGGATATGTGATGCTTGAAAACGTGAACAAGACCGCCGTCAACATCGAAGACGAGATGAAGCGCTCCTACATGGACTACGCCATGAGCGTCATCATCGGCCGGGCGCTTCCCGACGTGCGGGACGGGCTCAAGCCGGTGCACCGGCGCTGCCTGTACGCCATGTACGACATGGGGAACGAGTGGAACAAGCCGTATAAGAAGTCGGCCCGCGTGGTCGGGGACGTGATCGGTAAGTACCACCCCCATGGCGACACCGCCGCCTACGACACCATCGTCCGGATGGCCCAGGACTTCTCGCTCCGCTACCCCCTGGTGGACGGCCAGGGGAACTTCGGTTCGGTGGACGGCGACTCCCCCGCGGCGATGCGCTACACCGAGGTCCGGATGGCCCAGCTCGCCCACGAGCTCCTCGCCGACATCGACAAGGAAACCGTGGAGATGGGGCCGAACTACGACGACTCCCTGAAGGAGCCGCTGGTACTCCCCTCCAAGTTCCCGAACCTCCTGGTGAACGGCTCGTCCGGCATCGCGGTCGGCATGGCGACCAACATCCCCCCCCACAACCTGAGGGAGGTGGTGGATGGGATCATCGCCACGATCCAGAACCCCGCGCTCACCTTCGAGGAGCTCCTGACGCACGTCCCCGGACCCGATTTCCCGACCGGCGGCTTCATCTACGGCCGGGAGGGGATACTCCAGGCCTACCGGACCGGCCGCGGCATCATCCAGATGCGCGCCCGGGCCATGATCGAGACCCAGAAGAAGACCGAACGGCAGTCGATCGTGGTGACCGAGATCCCGTACCAGGTGAACAAGGCGCGGCTCGTGGAGAAGATCGCCGAGCTCGTGCGGGAGAAGAAGATAGAAGGGATCGCGGACCTGCGGGACGAGTCGGACCGGGACGGGATGCGGATCGTCATCGAGCTGAAACGGGACGAGAACCCCCAGGTGATGCTGAACCAGCTCTACAAGCAGACCCAGATGCAGTCCTCGTTCGGCATCATCAACCTCGCCATCGTCAACAACCGGCCGAAGGTCCTGACGCTGCGGGAGACCATCGGCCACTTCATCGACCACCGCCGGGAGATCGTCACCCGCCGCACGATCTTCGACCTGAAGAAGGCCGAAGCCCGGGCCCATATCCTGGAAGGCCTGAAGATCGCCCTCGACTGGCTGGACAGCGTGATCGAGCTGATCCGCGCCTCCGCGAACCCGGCGGAGGCGAAGGAAGGGCTGATGGCGGGGCTCTTCTCCGACGAAGGGTGGCTGAAGAAGCTCGGGCTTCCCCTCCCCGCCAGCGCGGCGGAATATGTCCGGCCGGTCCGTCTCTCCGACCTCCAGGCCCAGGCGATCCTCGACATGCGGCTTCACCGCCTCACGGGACTCGAGCGGGACAAGATCCTTGGCGAGTACCAGGAGATCCTCAAGTACATCGCCCGGCTGAAGGAGATCCTCGCCTCGGAGACCGAGATCCTCAACATCATCGTGGGGGAGCTCAGGGAGCTGAAGGAGAAGTTCGGCGATGACCGGCGCACCGAGATCGTCTCCCAGACCGCCGAGATATCCCTGGAGGACACCATCGTCGAAGAGGACATGGTGGTGACCATCAGCCATACCGGCTACATCAAGCGGAGCGCCGTCTCCCTCTACCGTGCCCAGCGCCGCGGCGGCAAGGGTAAGACCGGGATGAAGACCAAGGAGGAGGATTTCGTCGAGCAGCTGTTCATCGCCTCCACCAAGGACTACCTGATGTTCTTCACCGACGCGGGCCGGGTCTACTGGCTGAAGGTGTACGAGATCCCCGAGGGGGGGCGCGCCACCCGCGGCAAGGCGATCGTCAACCTGCTGAACCTCTCGGCGGGTGAGAAGATCTCCGCCATTCTCGCGGTCAAGGAATTCAGCGAGGACAAGTTCATCATGATGGCGACCCGCCAGGGGGTGGTGAAGAAGACCCCGCTCGTCGAGTACTCCAACATCCGCTCCGGCGGGATCATCGCCGTCAACCTGGATGAGGGGGACAAGCTGATCACGGTGGCCCTCACCGACGGGAAGCAGGATGTGCTCCTCGCCTCGAAGAACGGCAAGTCGATCCGCTTCCGGGAGGAGGACGCCCGTCCCATGGGGCGCGTGACCCGCGGGGTGCGGGGGATGACCCTGGAGGACGACGACGTGGTGATCGGGATGGAGATCGTCAACGACCTGACCGGCTCCACCCTCTTCACCGTCACCGAGAACGGCTTCGGCAAGCGGACCGAGCTCACCGAGTACCGCCGGCAGAGCCGCGGCGGCAAGGGGGTCATCACCATCAAGACCACCGAGCGGAACGGCTGCGTCGTGGACATCAAGCAGGTGACCGACGAGAACGACCTGATGCTGATCACCGACCAGGGGAAGATCATCCGGATGCCGGTCGCCGGCTTCTCCGTCATCGGCCGCAACACCCAGGGAGTGCGCCTGATGGTGACCGAGGAGAGCGAGCGGATCGTGGCGGTCGCCCGGCTCGCCGAGAAGGAGGAGAGCGACGAGTCGCCCGATGCACCCGACGAGGTCTCCGAGGCGGAAGTGATTGAGGAATAGGCGCTGGGCCCGGAGCCTGGGTTTCCTATGGAAAAACGGAGAAAGATAGACACGAGCCTCACGGAGCGGCGCGGCATCGTCCATCTCCTGGAGCGGCTGAAACAGGAAGGG
>DATJLB010000110.1:0-13889 GCA_035490915.1 Geobacteraceae bacterium | reverse complement strand
AGGCACATGATATCTACCGTCATCTTAGCATACATTAGAGCCCCTTTTTACAAATATTTTATGAAATCCCTTCTAGAGAAGATAGTTTCAATTAAAAAAGTTGACGCGCATATGGCTTTTTTGTAGTATCCATAAATTGTGCAGTACGGCACTCTTCGCTGTAAAATCACACTTTAGGGAGGCACCAATGGCTTTACGAGTTGCAATCAACGGTTTCGGCAGAATCGGACGTATGGTTTTGCGGTCTGCGATCAAGGAGAAAGGGATTGAGATCGTGGCAATCAACGATCTGACGGATTCAAAAACCCTTGCTCACCTGCTTAAGTATGATTCGGTTCACGGTGCGTTCCCCGGGACCGTCGAAGCAAAAGAGGATCAACTGATTGTGAACGGAAAAGTTGTGAAGATCTTCGCCCTCAGGAACCCGGCAGAACTTCCCTGGAAGAAGGAGAAGATCGATATAGTGCTTGAATCGACCGGAATCTTTACCGCTCGCGAAAAGGCCGAACTCCATCTGAAAGCGGGTGCTAAAAAGGTTATCATTTCCGCACCCGCTACCGGCGAAGACATCACCATCGTCATGGGTGTCAACCATACGGCCTACGATGGGAAAAAGCACCATATCATCTCGAACGCCTCGTGTACCACCAACTGCCTCGCTCCGGTAGCAAAGGTTCTGAATGATACCTTCGGCATCGAAAAAGGACTGGTCACGACGGTCCACTCCTATACGAACGACCAGAACATCCTGGATCTTCCCCACAAAGACCTCCGAAGGGCCAGGGCTGGTGCCCTCTCCATGATCCCGACCTCCACCGGTGCGGCGAAGGCGGTTTCGCTGGTTCTCCCTGAATTGAAAGGGAAGCTGGACGGGATGGCGATCCGTGTCCCTACCCCCAACGTGTCGGTTGTCGACCTGGTTGCGGTGCTCAAAAAGAATGCCGATGCGGACAAGGTGAATGCCGCTCTGAAAAAGGCCTCCAGGGGGGCCCTGAAGGGGATTCTCGGTTTCTCCGAGGAACCGCTCGTCTCGATCGACTATAACGGCAATCCCCTCTCCTCAATCGTTGACGCAAGTTGCACCAAGGTTCTCGATGGGAATATGGTAAAGGTCCTTTCCTGGTACGACAACGAATGCGGTTTCTCCCGGCGCGTTGTTGACCTGATCAAGATGGTCGGTGCATAGCCAGACATGAAAGGGGGGATTCGTCCCCCCTGTTTTGTTTCTACTCCCGCAGTTGACAAACCAGCACCGTGCTGGCGTGCCCCCTCTGTAAGGGTGGCCGCTGTGTCTGTCCAGTTTCCCCCGGAGGAAATCACATGGCGATTCGTTATATCGACGAGATTGAAAATCTGCACGGCAAGAAAGTGTTCATGAGGGTCGACTTCAACGTCCCCCTCGATGAACATCAGAACATCACCGAAGATACCCGCATCAGGGCCGTGCTTCCGACCATCAACTACGCCTTGGATGCCAATGCAAAGGTGATCCTCGCTTCCCACCTGGGACGTCCTAAAGGAGAGCGGAAACCGAAGTATTCGATGGCACCCGCTGCCAAGCGTCTTTCCCGTTTGCTCGGAAAAGACGTGAAGCTTGCCCCTGACTGCATCGGCGAAGAAGTCGGTAAGCTTATAAATGCCATGCAACCTGGCGACGTCCTCATGCTGGAGAACGTCAGGTTCTACGAAGGCGAGGAGAAAAACGACGAAAATTTCGCCAAGGCGCTTGCCGATGGCTGTGAAATCTATGTCAACGACGCATTTGCCGTCTCTCACCGCGCTCATGCCTCGGTGGAAGCGATTACAAGGTTCGTCCCGGTGGTTGCCGCCGGTTTCCTGATGAAAAATGAGATGAACTACTTCGAGCAGGCAATGAAAAACCCGATCCGCCCCCTCGTTGCCATCCTCGGTGGGGCCAAGGTGTCGGGCAAGCTGGAAGTGCTGGGAAACCTCCTGAACAAGGTCGACAAGATCGTCATCGGCGGCGGGATGGCCTTCACCTTCCTGAAGGCGCTCGGCTACAACGTGGGCAAATCGCTGGTGGAGGAAGATCTCCTGGAGACTGCGCGCAAGACTTACGATCAGGCGCGCGAAAAAGGGATCAAATTTTACCTGCCGGTTGATTGTGTGGCCGCCGACCGTTTTAACCCGGAAGCGGAAACCAAGGTCACGCCGATCCAGGAGATTCCTGATGAGTGGATGGGGCTCGATATCGGTCCCGCCACGGTAACCCTCTTCACCGAGGCGCTCCAGAACGCCAAGACCATCATCTGGAACGGTCCGATGGGTGTATTTGAAATGGATCCCTTTTCCCGCGGTACCTTTGCCATGGTAACCGCTGTGGCCAATTCGTATGCTCTCACCATTGTCGGGGGAGGAGACACTGATTCCGCCGTACACCGCGCCGGTGAATACGCCAAGATCAGCTACATTTCCACCGGCGGCGGAGCCTTCCTGGAACTCCTTGAAGGGAAAAAGCTCCCCGGCATTCAGGTCCTGGAAAGCTACGGCCACAAATAAAGCTCTTGTGGAGGATATATGAGGAAGCCCGTAATCGCGGGGAACTGGAAACTGTACAAGACTGCCGCAGAGGCCGTCGATCTCGTCACCACCCTTTCCCCGCTCGTGAAACAGAATGACCAGGTGGAGATCATAGTGGCACCGGTCTTTACCGTTCTCTCTACCGCTGCCAGGGCTCTTTCCGGATCGAATATCCGTCTTGCCGGCCAGGACTGCTTCTGGGAAGAAGAAGGTGCCTTTACGGGGGAAGTATCCCCCACAATGCTGCACGATGCGGGATGCAGCCATGTCATCATCGGTCACTCCGAACGGCGTCAATACTTCGGTGAGACCGACGAGACCGTTAACCGGAAGATCCGGGCCGCCCTCAACGGCGGGCTTGCCGTCCTCTTCTGCATCGGAGAGACTTTGGAAGAGCGAGAAACCGATAAAACCTTCGTCATACTCAAGCGACAGATCGCCGGCGGCCTTGCAGGGATTACAAAGGAACAACTGCGCAACGTCATCGTGGCGTACGAACCGGTATGGGCAATCGGTACCGGCCGGACAGCAACCGACGTTCAGGCTCAGGATGCGCACGCCTTCATCCGACAGTTTCTGACAAGCCTCTATGACAAGGAAGCAGCGGACGCACTTAGAATTCTGTACGGGGGAAGCGTCAAGCCCGAAAACATCAAGGGGCTCATGGCACAACCCGACATCGACGGCGCATTGGTTGGTGGCGCAAGCCTCAAGGCGGATTCGTTTGCTGCCATTGTCAACTTCGGTGCCTGATATTTATTCTTTTGTTTTCTGTTCTTTTGTGCTATTAAAGAAGTTTCTAATCGCTTGGAGGTATATCCCTAATGACTGTCCTTCTTATCATGCTGCACATTCTGGTCAGCATCGCGCTCATTGCCATCGTTTTGCTCCAGTCCGGCAAGGGGGCCGAGATGGGTGCATCGTTCGGCGCCAGTGGCAGCCAATCGGTATTCGGCGCAGGAGGCGGCAGCACCTTCATGAGCAAACTTACCACCGGGGCAGCAATCATCTTCATGCTCACCTCCTTGACGCTTGCCTATCAATCGACACAGCCAGGCACATCGTCGATAATGAAGGGCGCTCAAAAGGTCGCGCCCCAAAAACCCGGTATTCCTGGGCAACTGCCGATGCAGGGCAAACCTGCCTCGCCTCCTCAACCTGCGCAACCTACTCAGCAGATGCCGCCAGCGTCTCCGGCGCCGGTAGCGCCCAAGTAATCGACTGCCAATTTTCCTGTTGACAGGCTCCGGCTAAAATGGTAAAAATCGGTTTCCTGTCGTTCTGGTGAAAAGAAAATTTATCTGACTTGCGGTGGTGGCGGAATTGGTAGACGCACCAGCTTGAGGGGCTGGCGGGAGCAATCTCGTGATGGTTCGAGTCCATTCCACCGCACCAATAAAAAAGGCCGGGATATTCCCGGCCTTTTCCTTCTTCAGCGCCCCATAAAAAAGGCCTCCATTTCGTACGGGAGGCCTTTTTAACGTTTCGATCCACGACCTTATCTATTTCTTTGCCTGCTTTACGTAGATACTGCTTCTCTGCTCAGCAAACGTCAGGTGCTTCAGCATCGTGTCACGCGCCCGCTCGGGGTTCTTACTGCGAATCGCCTCGTACACCTCGCGGTGGTGGCTAAAAAGTGTGCGGTGGTCTTCGTCTGTCAGGTAAACGGCACGCCAGACGCTCTGCTGAAACTCTTTCATCGCGTCAAAGATGCTCTGCATCAGGTGGAGCCAGACGATATTATGGGTGGACTGGGCTATGACGATATGGAAATGGGCATCCAGGTCCTGGGACGGCTTGAACCCTTCCAGATTACGCTCCATTTCGGACACAATCCCTTCGAGCTTGCGCAGGTCCTCCGGGAGCGCCCTTTGTGCCGCATAGAAGGCGGTCCATCCCTCCATGCATTTGCGCACCTCAATGACATCCAGAGCCCTTTCCCGTTCTGCCTTGATCAGCTCGGACAGAGGCGGACCGGTGGTCGTCTCGACGAGCGACTTGACGACAGTCCCCCCTCCCTGATATGACTCCACCAGCCCAGCAGCGGCAAGAATGTTCAGCGCTTCCCGTACGGACGGCCGGGAGACCCCGAACATCTCGGCCAGTTCCCGTTCCGGCGGGAGCTTGTCGCCGGGGTTGAATTCCCCCGCGAGGATGGAGGAACGGATCTGCTCCGCAATCTGTGAAGAAACCTTCTTCGGTTTGATCGGTTTGAATATCATGCACTGTCCAGTAAATGAGTATTTTCAAAATAAATACCTTATTTACTGGACAAATGCAAATGAATTGGATGGCTCTCCCCCTCGATGCTCGCAAGGAGCAGTTCCGTCAGATGGGCCACCCTGATCGGCGCGTCACCTTTCGAGAGCGCCTGTCTTAGCTGGAGCAGGCAGCCGGGGTTTCCCGTTACCAGGATGCCGGCACCGGTGCTCCTTATGTTTTCCACTTTCCGAGCAAGTACCCGGTCGGCCATCGAAGGGTGTTCGATGTTGTAGGTCCCGGCACTACCGCAACAGGCATCCGCTTCCGGAAGTTCCCGATAATCGAGGCCGGGAATCATCCGGATAAGCTCTCGCGGTTCACTCCTTATGCCCTGACAGTGGGCGATATGGCAGGGATCGTGGTAGGTGACCGACAGGGGTAGATCCTTCAGCTGCCCCTGCATTTCGGCAGCGTGCAGGTGCAAGATCTGGGAAATGTCCCTCACCTTGGCACTGAACTCATTCGCACTCAGGTCGCCACCGAGATGATGCCCATATTTCTTCAGCTCCGAGCCGCACCCTCCGCAATCGGTGACGATATAATCAAGGTCGTACCCACCGAACAGGTCGACGTTGTACCTGGCGGCCTCCAGCAGGCCCTGGTGGTCTGATGCGAGCACATTTGGAGCGCCGCAGCACTTCTGAATCTTCGGGGTGACAACCCGATAGCCGAGCCTTGCGAGAAGTTGCACGGTTGCGTAACTTGCCTCGGAAAAGACCAGGCTCATGACGCAGCCCAGAAAAAAGCCGACCGTACCCCGCTCTTTCCCGACGGGGGGCGTGATCTCCTGGAGGGTGCGGCGTAGCGGCCGTGCCGGCAGTTGCGGCAGGAGCCCTTCCATTCTCTCCATCTTCAAAGGGAACATCTTGAGAAGGCCAAGCTTTCTCACCACCTTTTGGAGACCGGAACTCTGATAGAGCCGGAGAGGGGCCGTGGCAGCCTCCAGCCGGTCAGGATGCGGCAGAAGCCTGCGGAGGATAAGCTCCTCCATGAAGGTAAGCCCCTCCCCTTCCTTCTTCTCGCACTTGAATTCGGCCACCAGTTCGCCGGCGTTCACCCCGCACGGGCAGGCAGACGCGCACGCCTGGCAGTCGAGACAGAGAGAAAGATAGTCGAGAAACGTTTCGCTCGCTGCGAGCTCCTCTTCCTGGAATTTCCGCACCAGCGCCACACGCCCCCGCGGCGAAGCGGTCTCCAGGAAGGTTTCTTTATAGGTCGGACAGTGGGGGAGGCACATGCCGCAGCGCATGCAGTTGATCAGCTTTTCGTACGTCACGCTCGTACTCCTCCTCTGACGGCTGCGAATTTCCTGAACCTGGCGACGTTTGACTGCGGAGGCCACTTGTGCGGCGTAGCGCTGCTACGCCGCCGCGGACCTCCTTGTCCGTCTTGCCAGAACCCGGAACTTCACAACCGGTAGGATATAGCGATAAACCTTAGACGATTTTCCCCGGGTTCAGGATCCCCTTCGGGTCGAAGGAAGACTTTATTCCCCGCATCACCCTTATCCCTGCATCCCCGACCAGCTTCGGCAGGTATTTCTTCTTAGCCAGCCCCACCCCATGCTCGCCGGTGATGGTCCCTCCCATTCCTATGGCGGCATCGAAGATCTCGGCAAAGGCTGCATGCGCCCGGGCGATTTCCTCCTTGTCCCGCTCGTCCGTAAGGCAGGTCGGGTGGAGGTTGCCGTCACCCGCATGGCCAAATGTGCCGATGGTGAGGCCATACTTCATCGCGGTCTCCTGGATGAACGTGACCATGGGAGCGATGGAACTCCGGGGGACGGTGGCATCTTCCAGGATGGTGGTCGGTTTCGAACGGGCCAGGGCAGACAGTGCCACCCGCCGGGCGGTGGCGAGCTTCAGGGCTTCTTCGGCGGAGGCTGCGGTCTGGAAATATGAACTGTGGTGCTTTTCACAGATTGTCTTTATCGCGGCGGCGTCATCCTCCACCTGGCCCGGATGGCCATCCACCTCGATCAGGAGGACCGCTTCCACGTCAAGCGGGAGCCCCACGCGGGCGTAATCCTCGACACATCTGATGGTGATCTTGTCGAGAAATTCGAGGGTGGCGGGGATGATGCGGGCGGCGATGATGTGCGAGACGGTCAACGCCGCCTGCTCCAGGGAGGAGAAATGGACCAGCATGGTCTTTTTGGCCTGTGGCTTCGGGATGAGCCTGACCGTGATCTCGGTAAAGATGCCGAGGGTCCCCTCGGAGGAGACCAGGAGATCGTTCAGATTGTAACCCGCCACGTTTTTTACTGCCTTCCCGCCGGTCCGCAGCAACTCGCCGTCCGGCAGGACGGTGGCAAGTCCCATGACGTAGTCGGCCGTCACCCCATACTTGAGGCCGCGCAGCCCCCCGGAATTCTCCGCCACGTTCCCACCCATGGTGGAGATGTTCATGCTCCCCGGGTCGGGAGGGTAAAAAAGCCCCTTTGCCTCTACCTCGCGATGGAGTGTGCTGGTTATTACCCCCGGTTCTACGGTGGCGGTCAGATTTTCCTCATCGATCTCCAGGAGCCGGTTGAGGCGGCTGGTCTGGATAACGATCCCGCCGCCGATGGCGATGGAGCCGCCGGAAAGATTGGTCCCCGACCCGCGCGGGGTGACGGTAAGGCCGTTTTCATGGCAGAGCGCCATGAGCCTGGCGATTTCCGCCGCCGAGCCGGGCAGGACCACGGCGCCCGGCAGGCTCTCCAACTCGGGTGTGGAATCATACCCGTAGCAGGCAAGCCCGGCGGGATCGCTTACGGTGTTCGCCTCTCCGACGATGGCGATCAGTTCTTTGATAAATGAAGAGTTCATGTGCGCTCCGTACCGCTAAGGAATCATCCACTGAAGGACATACGCCTGCAGATACACGATGACACCGACGATCACAGTAAGGAAGAGGGAGTGCTTCAGGGTGAAGCGGAACAGGGTCCCCTCCTCCCCCACCATCCCGGTGGCGGCGGTGGCGACGGCCAGCGACTGCGGCGAAATCATCTTTCCCATAACGCCGCCGCTCGTATTGGCCGCGCCGGTAAGGATCGGGTTGATTCCGAGCTGCTCGGCGGCTGCCTTCTGCAGTCCGCCGAACAGAACATTGCTGGAGGTGTCGGAACCGGTCAGGAAGACGCCGAGCCAGCCGAGGAACGGGGCGATGAACGGGAAGATGTGGCCGGTCTTGGTGAAAGCGAGCCCGAGGCAGTTGGTCATACCGGAGCTGTTCATGACGTAGGCAAGGCCGAGCACCGAAGCGATGGTTAGCGCCGGATATCGCATGTCGTAGAGCGTCTTGCCTGCAACCTTCACGGTGTTGCCGATCCCCACACCGCAAATGAGCGCGGAGAGGAGTGCGGCGATCAAGATAGCGGTGCCGGCGGCGGACATGAAGTTGAAATTGTACTTGGCGGCCAGCCTTATGGGTAGCTGATCCGCCAAGGCCTTGTCGAGCGGTTTCAGCTGGTCCTTGGCGATTACCGGGGCAGTTGCGGCATGGGCAATACCCTTGCCCTCAGTTGACGCAACTGTCATTTCCTTCGCCAGCTTCTGCACCTCATCCTTCTTCTTCGCCAGGAGATCGAAGGCTGCAAGCCGCTCGTCGGTCAGGATGGCACCTTTGCCGGCCAATCCCTGCTCCACCGGAATGAGTCGATCCTCCGCTTCCTTGAGTTCGATCAGTTTTGCTGCCAGTGAGGCCTGTTTCGGATCGGCGGATGAAAGAAGAGGGAGCTGCTTCTCGATCTCAGCGGTGACCGCTGCCGCCTTTTTCAACCCGTCTTCGGGCTTGGCGACCTTTTTGACGATGGCGTTGTGCAAGCCGTCGACGGTGATCAGCACGGAGTTCTTGTCAAGAGTCGTCTTGATGGAGGGGATCCCCCAGAGAAGGACCATCACGGTGAGAGCGAGATAGGGGGCCCAGGCGCGGAATACCTCTCCCGTCGTGTAGTGGTGCATCGTTTTTCCAGCACATTCCGGCTCATGATCGAAGGTCCAGGTCTCCTTGGGATGCCAGACGCGAAGCAGGAGCACCAGTGCGACGATGGACACCAGGGAAGCAGTGACGTCGGGGAGATAGGGACCCAGGTAACTGGCGGTCGCCCATTGGGTCAGGGCGAAGGAAACGCCACAGACCATGATGGCGGGGAGTACTTCGATGGTCTTTTTCCAACCGACCATGATCATGATCACGTAAAAGGGGATGAACACCGAGATAAAGGGAAGCTGCCGCCCCACCATGGTGGAGAGCTTCATCATGCCGGCGTCGTTGTACCCCATCACGCCGGCAAGCGCGACCACCGGGATGCCGATGGCACCGAAAGCGACCGGAGCAGTGTTGGCCACCAGACAGACCCCGGCCGCATAGAGGGGGCGGAAACCAAGACCCACCAGTGTTGCCCCGGCGATGGCCACCGGAGTGCCGAAACCGGCCGCCCCCTCGATGAAGGCGCCGAAACAGAAAGCGATCAGGAGTGCTTGCAGGCGACGGTCGCCGGTCACACCGGCCAGAGAAGCGCGGATGATCTCGAACTGTCCCCCCTTTACGGTGATGTTATACAAAAACAGCGTCGTGATGACGATGTAGAAGACCGGAAAGAGACCGAAAGCAGCCCCCTGGAGCGTGGCGAGCCCAGCGAGCTTGGCAGGCATCCCCCAGACCCCGATGGCAATGGCGATCGCCGAGCCTACGGCCAGGAGTCCTGCCTTATACGCCTTCATTTTCAGGACGGCGAGACAGACAAAGATGACTACCAGGGGTACTGCAGCGACGAGTGCCGACATACCGAGACTGCCTCCTACCGGGGTGTAACTCTGGATCCATGGCATACTGTTCTCCTTTTAGGCTAGGTTTTCTACTTTCAGGCTGCCGCTGTATGTTTATACACAATAAAATGAAGTTTTATAATTTGTATTACCAATTATCCTTTTTTCAGCATGCGTGTCAAGATATATTTTCAAGCATTCTATTTATGCATTGACATCGGTATATGTTTTGGTCTAAGTTGATTTGTAATATGGTTTTACAAATTATAGGAGACGCTTATGATCGACATCTTCCGAGGTGCCGCAGAGGCGGTGGGTGCAACGGTACAACGTTTCAGCTCCGTTGCTGACGCGGCATCCTACCTGAAGGAGCTCGCCTGTACCGGGCCGGTCAGCACCTCGTACCTTCCGCCGACGATCAGGGAAGCGCTGGCAGGTTTGACGTTCGCCCCCCCGGCGGGGCACGCCGAAGTACAGGTCTGTGTAAGCTTTGCCCAGGCGGGGATCGCACGGACGGGGAGCGTCGTCCTCGACCTGGAAGACCCGCTGGAGCGTGGCGCCACAGCCCTGCCGCTCGTCCATGCGGTGTTCCTCAGGGCCTCTACGATCGTACCCGACCTTTATGACTTGGACGAAATCCTTGGAAGGGCATTGACGACGGGAAAGACCGCTTATCTATCGATCACCACGGGACCGTCCCGGACGGCGGACATCGAGCGGGTCCTCACCATCGGCGTGCACGGCCCGAAGGAATTGCACGTGCTTGTCCTGGAAGGAGAATAGCTTCATGGGAAAAGCGACCATCAGGAAAAAGATCAACGACAGCTTCCTCCGCCGCGCCCTCCGGAACTTCGCCACGGCCTACCCCGTGGCACGGGCGAAGGCGTTCGAGGGGATCGATTTCGAGGCGCTCCGCGGCCGCATCTCCACCACAAAGCGGGCGGGACTGACGGAACTCCCTGCCCTGGTCGCCCGCTTCAAGGAAAGGGCAGAGGAAGCCGGGGCAACGGTCCACGTCTGCTCCACGCCGGCGGACGCCAACCGCGCCATCCTGGAGATCATCAGGGGGAAAGGGGCCGATTTTCTCGTGAAATCGAAGGCAATGACCTCCGAAGAGATCGAGCTGAACCATTACCTGGAGAAGCACGGTGTCCGCTGCCTTGAGACCGACCTCGGTGAATGGATCATCCAGTTGGCCGGGGAACGTCCGTCCCATATGGTCATGCCGGCCATCCACAAGAACAAGGAGGAGGTGGCGGAGCTCTTCTCGCGGGCAACAGGTCACGACTGCCCTCCCGACATCCCGTCGCTGGTCCGGACCGCCCGCGAAACCTTGCGGAGCGGTTTCCTCTCAGGGCAGGTCGGGATGTCCGGGGCGAACGTGGCCATGGCCGACACCGGCGCTTTTGCCATCGTCACCAACGAGGGGAACGGCCGGCTGGTCACCACCCTCCCCGACACCCATATCGCCCTGATCGGGGTGGAAAAGATCGTCCCGTCGCTCACGGAGGCGCTGGACGTTATAAACGTGCTTCCGAAGAACGCCACGGGGCAGAAGATCACCTCGTACGTCTCCTTCATCAAAGGGCCGACCGGCGTTAACCGGGAGCTGCACATTGTGCTCCTCGACAACGGCCGGCTGAAGCTGGCAGCCGATCCCGCATTCTCCGAGGCGCTCAAGTGCGTCAAGTGCGGCGCCTGCGCCAACGTCTGCCCGATCTACGAGATCGTCGGCGGGCACGTGTTCGGCCATATCTATGTCGGGGGGATCGGGCTCGTGCTCACCCCCTTCTTCCACGGCTTCGACAAGGCGGAGGAGATCCTCAAGCTCTGCATCGGATGCCGAAAGTGCAACGAGGTCTGCGCCGCGAAGATCGACATCGAGGGACTGATCGTCGACCTCCGTGACCGGATCAGGAAGCCCATGGGACAGAAGTTCCTGTTCGGTACCATGATGAAGAACCGGAAACTGTTCCACACCACCCTGCGCGCCCTCTACCTCGCCCAGAAGCCGTTTCAGTCCGAAGGGGGACGAATCCGCCACTTGCCCCTCATCCTGGACAAGGAGACGAAGTTCCGCACCCTCCCTCCTATCGCGGAAAAACCGTTCCGGGACCTGGTTCTTAACGATCACCGATCACCGATCACCGGTCACCGGTCCCGTGAGAAGGTCCTCTTCTACTCCGGCTGCCTCGCGGACTTCGTCTATCCGGAGATGTGCCGGGACACCCAGGAGAGTCTGGAACGACTGGGGTACGAGGTGACATTCCCGCAGGAGCAAACGTGTTGCGGGATACCGGCCCGTTATTCGGGAGAGATGGATGTGGCGAGAGATATGGCGCGGATCAATACCGACGTGCTCCTGGCAGAGGAGGCGAACTTCGTGGTCACCATCTGCCCCACCTGCACCATGTCACTGAAGCACGACTTCCTGAAACTCCTGGATGGTGACGAGGCGTACCGCGAGAAGGCGGAACGGCTGGCGGCGAAGGTCTTCAATTTTTCAGAATTGGCGGCAAGAAAGATGGACGCGGCAGGCGGCACGCGGCAGGCGGCACGCGAATCGGTGACCTACCATGACGCCTGCCACTTGAAGCGTGGCTGCGGCGTCTCGGAAGAGCCGCGGAAAGTGTTGCGGGGGCTGGCGGATGTGGCGATCGAGGAGATGACGGACTGCGACAAGTGCTGCGGGTTCGGCGGCTCCTACTCCATCAAGTATCCGGAGATTTCCCAGGAGGTGTTGAAGAACAAGCTGGAGAACATCACCGCGACGGGGGTCACCACGGTGGCTGTCGACTGCCCCGGCTGCAAGCTGCAGATCGAAGGGGGCTTGGAGGCCGCGGGAAGCAGCATCCGGGTGGAGCACAGTGCCACACTGGTAGCTAGGAAGCTAAAACATAACCGATGAAGCCATGGAGTTGCTGATATGTAGCCGGGGGGCGCCCCGGCTTTTTTTATTTCCGCGTCAGGAACGAGAAAAAGCCCGGACTCTTGAAGTGCGGGTTCTCCCCCACCACTTCCACGATCGGCCCACCCGTAACGAGTTCCAGACCTCCGCTGCAGGCTCCCTCCTCGGCTACTTCGTCAACGCTGTCATCCCCGCTCTCCTCGCCATTGTCGCTGTCATCCTCGGCAGAGCTGTCGTCACGAGTCTGATAACAGGGGAGGCTACCCACCGCCCAGGCGTAGAGCTTTTCCGATTCCAGCAGGACCGGGTTTGCGGGGATGCCGTATTGCCGGTTCTGCATCGCCTCATCATACACCCCGATGCAGCCGTGGGAGGCGGGCTTGCCCGGCAGGTCCCGCGCATGGATCCAGTAGGATACGTTGTCGGGACCGATGTGGAAACGGATGGCGTTGTCCATCGGGTACTGTTCCTGCTGGTCCTCGGTCTTGTACAGGGAAGACGTGTGGTTCTTGTCCCGCGCATCCACCTGGAAGATGCCGGTGGGGGTGTTGTGGCCGTCCATGCCGGAGGCCGCCGGCATGGAAAACTTCAGCTTACCGTATTCGTAGGCGCCGAGCCACTGTTCGGCGAGGTTGACCAGGATGTACTTGGCGTGATTTCTTGCCGGCGGATATTCGGCGGGGAGCGGGCAGTAATTCCTGAAGTCGGCCATATTCCGCGGGGCCTTGATGGTCATGCCGGGGTAGACATGGCGGCGGTCGACCCGGTTGAACCGGGCAACGTACGTCCAGTCATCACCAAACAGTGCCTCCAGGGTGTCCTGGGGACGGATGAAGCGGGGGGCCCAGGGGATGGCATTCTGGCTTGGGAATTCGACCCGGGAGAGATCTTCCCGGGCGGCGTCGGTGGGAGAAGGTCCGGGAAGCGAGATGGCGGCCGGCTTGTAGACGAGAATACCGACGAAAATGATGGATACGAGGATCAGAAGAATCTTGCGCAGCATGGTTCCGGTTCCGTGACGATTGACAACCCGTTACACGACAGTGTGTAAAAGTGAAAAATTATCACGTTTCTGCCGAATAATCAACAACCGGGGTATTAGGAACCGCCAATGCCGAACCGTTCCACCAGGATCTCCTCGACGGCGGTGTAGGGGTCGGTGCGTCGCGCCATCATCTCCTCCATGATTGCGCGGAATCTGCCGTTCACGTGGATGTGGCCGTACACCTCCTCGAAAAGCCGCTCCTTCAGGACATCCATGAAAAGTGATGCGGTTTTTTCCTCCAGGACATGGTTTATCGCGCCGGAACTGTGGAGGTACTCCCGGTGCGCTTCCAGCTCGGCGACCAACTCCTCGATACCGCGGTTGCGGCTTGCCTCGGTCTTCAGCACCTTCGGCCGCCACCCCCGGTCCTTGTCCGGGTTCT
>DATJLB010000109.1:0-5999 GCA_035490915.1 Geobacteraceae bacterium | reverse complement strand
ACGAGCCGATGGTGGACTTCACCCGGGCCGACCACCGGCAGGCATTTCCGGAGCAGCTCGCCGCGGTCCGCGCGCAGCTCGGCCGGACCTATCCCATGTACATCGGCGGTGCGGACGTCACGACCGGCGACCTTCTCCCGTCGGTCAACCCGGCGAGGCCGTCGGAGGTGGTCGGCCACATCTGCCAGGCCGGCCCCGCCGAGGTGTCGAAAGCGATCGCGGTCGCTAAAGGCGCTTTCCCTGCTTGGCGCGACACTGACCCTCGCGTCCGCGCCGACTGCCTCTTCAGGGCAGCGGCCGCCGCCCGCAGGCGGACCTTCGAGCTTGCCGCCTGGCAGGTGCTGGAGATCGGCAAGCAGTGGGACCAGGCCTACGCCGACGTTACCGAGGCGATCGACTTCCTCGAATATTACGGCCGGGAGATGGTCCGGCTGGGAGAGCCGATGCGGGCCGGCAGCGCGCCGGGGGAGCTGAACCACTACCTGTACGAGCCGAGAGGGGTGGCGGCGGTGATCGCCCCCTGGAACTTCCCGCTGGCGATCAGTATGGGGATGGCATCCGCCGCCCTCGTCACCGGCAACTGCGTTGTCTACAAGCCGTCGGGCCTCACCCCCGTCATCGGCCGGCATCTGGTGGAGCTGTTCCGCGAGGCGGGGCTTCCACCCGGGGTGTTCAACTATCTTCCGGGGCGCGGCTCGGAGATCGGCGATCCCCTGGTGGAGAACCCGGATGTCAGCCTCATCGCCTTCACCGGCTCCCGGGAGGTCGGGCTGCGGATCATCGAGCGCGCGGCAGTCGTCCATCCGGGGCAGGAGCAGGTCAAGCGGGTCGTCTGCGAGATGGGGGGGAAAAACGCCATCATCATCGACGACGACGCCGACCTGGACGAAGCGGTCCCCCACGTCATCCAATCCGCCTTCGGCTTCCAAGGGCAGAAGTGCTCCGCCTGCTCCCGCGTGATCGTCCTCGACGCGATCTACGACGCATTCGTCGGGCGACTCGTGGCGATGGCGCGGGCGACGCGGGTCGGCCCCGCCGAGGACCCGGGCTGTTTCATAGGGGCGGTGGCCGAAGAGGCGGCGGTGAGACGGATCAGGGAGTACGCGGCGATCGGTAAGGAGGAGGGGACGCTTCTCTACGAGGGGCCGGTGCCGGACGAGGGGTACTACGTGCCGATGACCATCCTCGGCGGCATCACCCCGGCGCACCGGGTCGCCCAGGAGGAGATCTTCGGGCCGGTCCTGGCGGTGATGCGGGCGAAGGACTTCGACCAGGCGATCGTGTGGGCCAACTCCACCCCCTACGCCCTGACCGGCGGGGTATTCAGTCGCAGCCCCGCCCATCTCGCCAGGGCCCGCCGCGAATTCCGGGTGGGGAACCTCTACCTCAACCGGGGGATCACCGGGGCGCTGGTGGAGCGCCAGCCGTTCGGCGGCGCGCGGATGTCTGGCGTCGGCACCAAGGCGGGGGGCCCCGACTACCTCCGCCACTTCATGGACCCGCGGGTGATAACGGAAAACACCATGCGCCGCGGTTTTGCACCGGCGGAAGGGGACAACGGGCCAGAATGACCGAACAAAGCGTCAAAATAATGCCGAAACGTCAAAAATGGGCAAAAGGTTGATAAGTTTTGGGAGGAATTACCTGATCGCTTGGCTGGCACGGTTTTGAATCAACAGAAAATGTGGATAAATTTGTTGAAAACCTTCCTCGTGTATGCACTAGAAACGTGACCTGACACGAAAATTACCGTTCTGCACAAAAAACAGGCTTCGTTACACGACCGACGCTCAGCGCACCGCGTGAACAAAAAAGCCCGCTTAATCTGTCTCAAAGATTAGCGGGCTTCTGGTAGTAAGTCAGGGTATAAATATGCGAAATTAGCTTTCTTTGTTATGTCTTCAAAATCTGTCAAAACCTTCCAAAGGGGCTAAGTTAAGTTCCAGATGAACATCTCCCAGATATCCTTCCAGCTCTTGCCGATCTCGCTCACCACGGTCGGCTCGAAGCCGCAGTGCATCATGCACTGGGCGCAGCGAGGGTCTTTCTCCACCCCGTACTTCTCCCAGTCGGTCTTTTCCATCATCTCCCGGTAGGTCGGGTAGTGCTCGTCGGTAATCAGGTAGCAGGGGGCCTTCCATCCCCGCGGATTCCTGGTCGGGTTCCCCCACGGGGTGCAGTCGAGCTTCTTCTCCCCCTTAAGGAACTTCAGGTACATCGGGGTCGAGTAGAAGCGGAACCGCTTGCTCATCTCGTAGACCTGCTCGAACTTGCGCTCGATCTCGCGCCGCTCCAGGAAGAGCTTCTCCCCCACCGCCTCGTACCCGAAACCGGGCGCCACCAGGATGCCGTCCACCCCGAGGTCCTGCAGCTGGGAGAAGAGCATCTCGATCTCCACCAGGTCGGTTTCCTTGAAGATGGTGGTGTTGGTGCAGACCCGGAATCCCTTCGCCTTCGCCTTCTTGATCCCCTCGATGGCGATCTTGAACGTCCCCGGTCGCTCCAGGATCCGGTCGTGGGTAGCCTCCAGCCCGTCCATGTGGACGTTCAGGGTGAAGTTGGGATGGGGACGCATCCGGTCCAGCGCCTTCTCCAGCAGGAGGCCGTTGGTGCAGAGGTAGATGTGCTTGCCGCGCGCCAGCACCCCTTCGATCAGCTCAAACACATGGGGGTAGAGAAACGGCTCGCCGCCGGTGATGGTGACGACGGGGGCGGGGCATTCGTCCACCGACCGGAGACACTCGTCCAGGGACATCATATCCTGGATGGTGTCGGCGTACTCCCTGATCCGCCCGCAGCCGGAGCAGGCGAGGTTGCAGAGGTGGGTCGGCTCCAGCATCAGGACCAGCGGGAATTTATCGATCTTTTTCAGTTTGTTGCCGATGATGTATCTGGTCAGGTCGTAGTTGAGTCTCAACGGGAAACGCATGTGAATCCTTTTTTCGTGCGACGTGCTGCGTGGACCCTCTGGGGCCTAAACGACGTGCGACGTGATTTTTTGGATTTTTGTTGTACGCACGCCGCACGACAACCGTCGCACGCCGCACGATCTACTTCACCCGGGCCAATGCCGGAGACTTTTCCTTCCCGGCGAGGAACGCCTCGACCGCCGCCGCGATCCCGGCGGCGTCGAGCCCGAGATCCTTGCGGAGCTGGGCCTGGCTCCCCTGTTCGATAAAACGGTCCGGAATACCGAGCCGTTTCACCTTTACCCCTGTCACCCTCTCCTCTTCCAGGAGTTCCAGCACCGCCGAACCGAACCCTCCCTGGAGGGCATTCTCTTCGACCGTCACCAGGTGGCCGGTCCGCCGCGCCCAGCCGAGAATCAACTCACGGTCGAGAGGCTTGACGAAGCGGGCGTTGACGACCGCTGCGCGGATGCCCCGTTCCTTCAGGAACGCCGCTGCCTCAAGGGCGGGGTAGACGGTGACGCCGATGGCGACAATCGCCAGGTCCTCCCCCTCCTGAAGCAGCTCACCACGTCCCAGCGGGAGAATGGCCGGCTCCTGGTCCATCGGGATGCCGTAGCCGTTACCCCGCGGGTAGCGGAGCGCAATCGGGCGGTCGGCGTAGATCGCGGTCTTCACCATGTGCTGGAGCTCGTTCTCGTCCTTCGGCGCCATCACGGTCATCTCCGGAAGATGGCGAAGATAGGAAAGGTCGAAGACCCCGTGGTGGGTCGGGCCGTCGTCCCCCACGAGCCCCCCCCGGTCGAGGACCATGGTCACCGGCAGTTTTTGCAGGCAGATGTCATGAAAGACCTGATCGTAAGCCCGTTGGACAAACGAGGAGTAAACTGCCGCCACGGGCCGGAACCCTTCGGCAGCAAGGCCCGCAGCGAAGGTGAAAGCGTGCTGCTCGGCGATGCCGACGTCGAAAAAGCGGGTTGGGAACGCCTTGGCGAAGGGGGTGAGGCCGGTTCCGTCCGGCATGGCGGCGGTGATGGCGATGATTTTCTCGTCCGTCTCCGCCAGTCGCACCATCGTCTCGCCGAAAACGCCGGTGTACGACTTTGTCCCCCCCTTGGCGGCGGTCACCTTTCCCGTGGCGACGTCGAATGGGCCGACGCCGTGGAAGAGGGAGGGGTTCTCCTCGGCCGGCTGATACCCCTTCCCCTTGGTCGTCATGACGTGGACCAGCACCGGCCCTTCCAGGGTGCGAACGTTCGTGAGCACCTCGATGAGCTGGGGGAGGTTGTGTCCCTGGAGCGGGCCGATGTAGTCGAAGCCGAGCGCCTCGAAAAGGGCGCCGGGGGTGAGGAACCCCTTCAGCGAGTTCTCCGCCCGCCGCGCAAACCGGAGGATGTTGCCGCCGATGGCGGGAATACCCTCCAGGAGCCCCTGCATCTCCTTCTTCAGGTCGCGGAAATAGCTCCCGCTCAGCTTGCGGGAAACGAACGCGGAAAAGGCCCCGACGTTTTTCGAGATGGACATCTCGTTGTCGTTCAGGATGACGATCAGGTTCTTCCGGAGGTGGCCCGCCTGGTTGAGGGCCTCGAAAGCCATGCCGGCGGTCATGGAACCGTCCCCGATCACCGCGATCACCTTGTTTTCTCCCCCCTGCAGGGCATCAGCCGCCGCCATGCCGAGCCCCGCGGAGATGGAAGTCGAAGAGTGGCCCGCGCCGAAGGGGTCGTGGGGAGACTCGGAGCGTTTAGGGAAACCGCTGATCCCCTGGTACTGGCGCTGGGTGTGGAACTGCCCGCGGCGGCCGGTGACAATCTTGTGGGTGTAGGCCTGGTGCCCCACGTCCCAGATGATCCGGTCCTGCGGCGAGTTGAAGCAGTAGTGGAGCGCCAGGGTGAGCTCGACGCACCCCAGGTTGGAGGCGAGGTGCCCGCCGGTCTTGGAAACCGTCTCCAGCAGAAATTGCCGGATCTCCTCGGCCAGCTCGATCAGTTCCGCTTCCTTCAGCGCCTTGACGTCGGCAGGGCTGTTGATCGTATCGAGATGTTTGGACATATAAACTCCTTGAAAAGTTCAAGGTGCATAGCCGTTGACACGGAACCACTCCACTGCCTTGCGGAGTGCATCCGTCACCGGACTCTGGGGCAGCCCCAGCTCACGCACCGCCTTGCGTGCATCGAAATACATGAACTTTCGCGCCATCTGCACGCCGGCAAGGGGGATCAGGGGCTCGCGGCCGGTGCAGTAGGAAAGCGCCTCGTTGACGTACGCGGCAAGAAGGATGGGGGTGTAGGGGAGCCGCACTCTTGGTGCCGGGAACCCCGTTATCTCCGCCAGCATGGCGAAGATCTCCCGTAGCGTCAGGTTCTTGTTGCCAAGGATGTATTTCTCCCCGACCCTGCCATGTCTGGCGGCCAGCAGATGGCCACGGGCACAGTCCGCCACATCGATGAGGTTGAGGCCGGTGTCCAGATAGGCGGGCATCTTCCGGTTCAGGAAATCGACGATGATCTTGCCGGTCGGAGTCGGCTTTACGTCCAGTGCTCCCACGGGGGTGGAGGGATTGACGATGACGAGCGGCACCCCCCGGGCCACGAAGCTCTCCGCCTCACGCTCGGCGAGAAACTTGCTCTTCTTGTAGTGGCCGACCATGTCGGCGAGGGTGACCGGGGTAGTTTCGTCGCCGGGAACGCCGGTACCCGGGTTTCCAAGTGTGCCGACGCTACTGGTGTAGACCACCCGGGAAAGGCCGCGCTTGAGTGCAGCCTCCAGAATGATTCGCGTTCCGCCGACGTTGATTTCGTACATCTCGGCCGGCCTTCTGGTCCAGAGTCGGTAGTCGGCGGCGGCGTGGTAAAGGGTATCACACCCTGCAAGCCCCCGTTCCAGGGAGTCACGGTCACGCAGATCCCCTTCCCAGAGCTCCACATCGAGGCCCGCGAGGTTTCGCCGGTCCGAGCCGGGACGAACCAGTGCCCTGACCGAATATCCTTCGCTGAGCAACTCCCGAACCAGGCTTGCGCCTATGAAACCGGTGGCACCGGTGACGAATACTTTCATAGAACGTGCTGCGTGCTACGTTCTATGTGCTGC
>DATJLB010000108.1:0-2830 GCA_035490915.1 Geobacteraceae bacterium | reverse complement strand
GACACCGCCGCCATCGCCATGAAGAGCGTGGTTGCAGACCCCCGTGGGTACGACTGGGAAGGGGACATCCCCCTGAAGCGGCCCTTCTCGCGAACCGTGATCTACGAGCTGCATGTGGCGGGCTTCACCCGTCACCCTTCGTCGGGGGTTCCCGCCGACAAGCGCGGCACCTATGCGGGCCTGGTGGAAAAGATCCCCTACCTGCAGGAGTTGGGGGTTACCGCCGTCGAGCTCCTGCCGGTCTTCCAGTTCGATCCCCAGGACGCACCGGTGGGCTTTCGCAACTACTGGGGATACAGCCCGGTCTCGTTCTTTGCCCCCCATGCGGCATACAGCTCCCGCACGGACCCGCTCGGTCCGCTTGACGAATTCCGCGACATGGTCAAGGCGTTCCACCGGGGGGGGATCGAGGTGATCCTCGACGTGGTCTTCAATCACACCGCCGAAGGAGACGAGCGGGGGCCGACTCTCTGCTACCGGGGGCTGGCGAACAACTTCTACTACATGCTGGAAAACGGTGCGGGATGCTACGCCAACTACTCCGGCTGCGGCAATACGTTCAACGCCAACAATCCCATCGTCCGGCGGCTTATCATCGACAGCCTCCATCACTGGGTGAGGGAGATGCATGTGGATGGCTTCCGCTTCGACCTGGCGTCGATCCTCGCCCGGGACGAGCGTGGGGCCCCCCTGCAGGACCCGCCGCTTCTCTGGGACATAGAAACGGATCCGGCACTCGCGGGGATCAAGCTGATAGCCGAGGCGTGGGACGCGGCGGGCCTTTACCAGGTGGGGAGCTTCATCGGCGACAGCTGGAAGGAGTGGAACGGCAGGTTCCGTGATGACGTGCGCAGCTTCCTGAGGGGTGACGCGGGAACGGTCTCCCGGTTCGCATCCCGGCTTCTGGCGAGCCCGGACATATACGGCCACGAGGAACGCGAGCCGGAGCAGAGCATCAATTTCGTCACCTGCCACGACGGCTTCACCCTCAACGACCTGGTTTCGTACGACCGGAAACACAACGAGGCGAACGGAGAGGAAAACCGGGACGGGAGCGACCACAACCTGAGCTGGAACTGCGGGGTCGAGGGCCCCACCGACGATCCGGCGGTGGAGGCAGTCCGCAACCGCCAGGTGAAGAACTTCCTTGCAGTGACCCTCCTCGCCCTCGGAGCGCCGATGCTGCTCATGGGGGATGAGGCGCGCCGGCCCCAGGGAGGGAACAACAACGCGTACTGCCAGGACAACGAGACCAACTGGTTCGACTGGGGGCTGCTGGAACGGCATGCCGACGTCCACCGCTTCGTGCAGCAGTTGATTTCCGCCCGGCTGACGCGTGAGATGGCGGTGGAGGACCCTGATCTGACTCTTAACCAACTCCTCGGCCGGTCACGGCTGGAGTGGCATGGGGTAAAGCTGGGACGGCCCGACTGGGGGAGGGACTCGCACAGCATAGCCCTGACGGTGTGGAGCCTGTCCGGACAGGTCGTCCTCCATCTCATGGTCAACGCCTGGTCGAAGCCTCTTACGTTCGAACTGCCGGCAGCACAGACACTGCGGGGCGGTCACTGGCGGCGCTGGCTCGACACCTCCCTGCCGTCGCCTGCGGACATTGCACCGCTGGGAGAGGCGCCGGCGGTCGAAGGCGGAACCTATGCACTGCCGCCCCGCTCGCTGGCGGTCATGATCGCCCGTGCTTAGGCCTTTGCCGGCATCCGTTGAGGCGAGCCGGACAGCTGGGCGTACGGTAAAACCGAGAAAGGAGCATTTAATGGGAGCGATGATTCAACAGGACGATAGGGGGGTGTGGGTTGTGCGAATTTCCGGGGCGCTGCGCAAGGATGAGATGGATGCCGTGCAGGCTGTCGGTCTCAAGGGTATGAGGTCGGGCGAAGACGCCAGGGTTCTGGCGATAGTCGAGAAGGATTTCTGCGGCTGGGTGGGGGATGAGGTCTGGAGCGACATGACGTTTTTCGTGGAGCATGGCGACCGGATCGCAAAAATCGCGGTTGTCGGCGATTCCAAGTGGGAAAGCAGGATGCTGATGTTCACGGGTGCAGGTTTTCGGAGCACCCAGGTGAAGTACTTTGCCGAAGACCAGCTTTCCGAAGCATACGAATGGCTGGGGTGATAAGCTCATAACTCCCCCCGGCCCCCTCTTAACTTTAAGAGGGGGAGGAAATGATGTCGCTTGATTGACGTTCCTCCCCTTAAGCTAAGGGGACCCACAGGGCCTAAAGAGGACAGGAGGGGTTAAATCGTGGATCGAGGGAGGAATTATGCCAGTAGCAGACTATGCGACCTACTGCGAGATGCTCGACCGGGCACGGACGAACCGGTTCGCCTACCCGGCAATCAACGTCACGTCCCTCACGACGGCCAACGCCGTGCTGAAGGGGCTCGCCGAGAGCCGGAGCGACGGGATCATCCAGGTCTCAACGGGGGGGGGCGCCTTTGCCTCCGGGTCCGCGGTCAAGGACATGGCGCTGGGCGCCATCTCCATCGCCGAGCACGTGCACCGGGCAGCTGCCCGCTACCCGATCTACGTCGCCCTGCACACCGACCATTGCCAGGCGGACAAGCTCGACACATACGTCCTGCCGCTGGTGGCCGAGACCGAACGGCGCCGGGCCGCCGGGTTCCCCAACCTCTTCAACAGCCACATGTTCGACGGCAGCGCCCTGCCGCTCGATGAAAACCTGGACCTGGCTGTCAAACTCCTGGAGCGCTTCGCGAAGAGCGAGCTCATACTGGAGATCGAGGCGGGGGTCGTGGGGGGAGAGGAGGACGGCGTCAGGGCCGAGGCGAACGCCAAGCTTTACACGACCCC
>DATJLB010000107.1:0-4442 GCA_035490915.1 Geobacteraceae bacterium | reverse complement strand
GTCAATATTCCCTCCATCCAGATCAAAATGGGCGATGTGGTTGAACTCCGCGAGAAAAGCCGGAAGATTGCCTGCATTAACGAATCCCTGGAAGGTGTTGTACGGCGGGGCATCCCGCAGTGGCTCGAATTGGAAAAGGACGCGTACAGGGGTGTGATAAAATCACTGCCAGTCAGGGAAGACATCACTATGCCGATCCAGGAGCAATTGATCGTCGAGCTCTACTCCAAGTAAAAGCTTGCAACACCCGCTACAGGGAGGAAATACATGTATAAAAATTGGCGCGACCTGATTAAGCCGAAAAAGCTTCAGGTTGAAGCGGAGTCACTTACTACTACGTACGGTAAATTTTACGCTGAGCCTTTTGAACGCGGCTTCGGCACAACTCTGGGCAATGCACTCAGGAGAGTGCTCCTTTCTTCGCTTCAGGGTGGGGCGATTGTCTCCGTGAGGATCAAAGGGGTTCTGCACGAGTTTTCCGCTATCCCTGGCGTGAAAGAGGATGTGACAGACATCATCCTCAACCTGAAGGGTGTCCGGTTGAAGATGCACGGCTTTGAGTCACGCTCCATAAGAATCGTTCACAAGGGTGAGGGTATTGTAAAGGCGGGCGACATTATCACCGATCCAAATGTGGAGATACTGAATCCGGACCATCATATCGCTTCCTGTTCAAAAGACGCAAATCTTGAGATGGAGATGGTCGTCAAGATGGGGAAGGGGTACGTTCCTGCTGACAGAAACAGGGACGAGAAAGCACCGGTTGGAACCATACCGATCGATGCCATATTTTCTCCCATTGAAAAGGTCAATTTTACCGTCACTAATGCGCGCGTCGGCCAGATTACCGACTACGACAAGCTGACGCTTGAAGTTATCACGGACGGCAGTGTCAAGCCTGATGACGCTCTGGCCTTTTCCGCCAAGATCCTGAAAGATCAGCTCACCATTTTCATCAATTTTGACGAAGAGGCCGAGGAAAAAGAGGAGTTTGAGCCGGAAGAGGAGCGTGAGAAGTTTAACGAGAACCTGTACCGGACAGTGGACGAGCTTGAACTGTCGGTACGTTCTGCCAATTGTCTGAAAAACGCCGGCATCAAGCTGATCGGGGAACTTGTCTCCCGGAGCGAAGCTGAAATGCTGAAAACTCAGAATTTCGGCCGCAAATCACTCAACGAAATCAAGGACATTCTTGCGGATATGGGATTGACGCTGGGGATGAAGCTGGAGAATTTCCCCGACCACGAGATTTTGCGCAGGCTGCGTGGCGAGCGCAAGGAAGAAGAATAATTCGCGAGGCTCCATAAGAGAAAGGAACCAGTAGGTATGCGTCACAATAAAGCCGGAAGAAGATTGGGAAGAACAACCAGCCATAGGGTTGCCATGTTCAGGAACATGGTCACCTCGTTCCTCAATCACGAAAAGATCACGACAACGGATGCCAAAGCGAAGGAACTTCGTTCCATAGCGGAAAAAATGATCACCCTCGGCAAGAAAGGGGATCTGCACGCCATGCGCCAGGCCGCCTCGTACATCCGGGACAAAAAGGTCGTGACCAAGCTGTTCACGACCATCGCCCCACGCTACAAGGAGCGGGCCGGCGGGTACACCCGCATAATCAAGCTCGGGCTGCGCCCCGGTGACAACGCTTCGCTTTCCGTGATCGAGCTGGTCGAGGAGCAGGTTGCGGCGGCGGCTCCCAAGAAAGCAGCGCCGAAGAAAAAGATCGTGAAAGCAGCAGCGCCGAAGGAAAACGCCAAACCGGAAGCAGCGCCGGCTGCTGAAGAAGTCAAGTCTTCGCCCAAGGCGGAGGAGGCGGCAGCGGCAGGAGCAGAAGCACCGAAGACCGAAGTCGCTGCCACCGATGAAGAGTGTGAGGCGAAGGCGGATTAGGATAAGGAAAACATACAGGAAAAAAGGCAAGGGGAAACCCTTGCCTTTTTTATTTGAAGCTTTGCGAGCGCTATTGTAGCGGTTTTTTATGGTTCGTTCCCACGCACATGTTGCTTTGCACATTACAATGCCTTGCATCTTGGCGTGATTGTGGTTAACTTTAAACACGATGAGAAAAGGGCCGTGTTGTGGCCTCACCGTGTTGACTACCTCACGCTGTATGCCTCCGGCGTCCTCTCCATGGCAGCAAGAGTCCTGAAGCTTGGAAGACACCTATGGTCAGCTTCCCGTCTCCCGGGATACAAGAGGACCTTACACTCGAAGCAAAATGCGCAGTTTTACGATAGAATCGCGGCTGTGCCCGGTGAGGGATTTTTGAACTTCGAGAGGGGAATGATATGGTGTCCATAGGAAAGCGGCTTCTCAAGGATGGCATCGTTACGGAAAAAGAGCTTGAAGAGGCACTGGAAAGGCAGCGCCAAAAGGGAGGACGGCTTGGTCAAAACCTTGTTGCGCTCGGCTTCATCAAGGAAGACGACCTGAACAACTTTTTCAAGACGCATCCTGCCGCACCGACAAACGTGGAAGAAACGGGGTTGACATCGTCGTTCATCGCCGACCTCATCATGAAGCACATTCTCTTTATCGGCGAATTCAGGATCTCTGACGTCGTGGAGAGGGTGAAACTCCCGGTCTCGGTGGTCGATGCGGTGCTCGAGACGCTTAAACGGGACCGCTTCGTCGAGGTCAAGGGGGGGACCGGATATGCGACGGTTACCTACACGTTCAAGATAACCGACCAGGGGAAGAATCGTGCCACCGAGCTGATGGATATCTGCCGTCACGTCGGCCCGGCGCCGGTCACTCTCAACGATTACAGCAACATCGTGGAGTTGCAGTCGATCAAGAACATCGTCGTCAGTGAGGAGAAGGTGAGGGATTCCTTCTCCCATCTTGTCCTCAGTCCGTCTCTCCTGAAACGTCTCGGCCCCGCCATAAGTTCCGGCAAGGCTATCTTCATCTACGGTCCTCCGGGCAACGGCAAGACCGCCATTGCTGAAACGATCAGCACCCTTCTTCCCGATACGGTGTATATACCCTATTCGCTCACCGTCGGCGGCCAGATCATCAGCATGTTCGATCCGGTTAATCACGTTCCTGCAGGAACCCGCGACGATGCGAAGAATGTCGATCAGCGATGGGTGCAAATCAAGCGGCCGGTCGTCATCACCGGCGGAGAGCTCTCCCTGCGGATGCTTGACCTTGATTTTAACCCCATCTCCAAATACTACGAAGCCTCTCTCCAGATGAAGGCAAACAACGGTGTGTTCGTAGCCGACGACTTCGGCAGGCAGCAAATCGATCCTCAGAATCTTCTGAATCGCTGGATCGTTCCCCTCGACCGAAACCTGGATTACATGACCCTCCATACCGGGATGAAGTTTGCCATTCCGTTCAACATGCTCGTGATATTCTCTACCAATATCGAGCCGCGTCAACTGGTCGACGAGGCGTTCCTCCGGAGGATCCGCTACAAGATCAATGTCGGCCGTCCGTCCGAAACGGAGTACGAGGCCATTTTTAAAAAGGTCTGTGCGAGCAATCTGGTCCCCTTCGACAAGGACGCCTTCGATTATCTCATGAACAACTACTACCGAAGGCTGAATGTCGACCTCAACGCCTGCCATCCGCGGGATATCCTCGATCATATCGTCGACAGCGCGCACTATTACATGCACGCGCCGCTTCTTACCCGCGAGGGGATCGACGTCGCCTGGCAGAACTATTTCGTGGACATGTAGACCCGGCTGCCGTCACCGGCAGGGGATGATCGAGGTATACCCCCTCCGGAGCGACTACGGCCCGGTATGCCAGCGCCTCCACGCCCGAGGCAAGCGCTTCGCGGAGGAGCCTGCCGTATTCCGGATCGATGGCGTCGGCGGGCGCGACCGAAGTCCCGTCCCCCCGCTGCACCACGAAAAATATGACCCCCCGCCCACCTTCCCGCACGACACGCATCAGCTCCCTCAGGTGTTTCTGGCCGCGGGTGGTCACGGCATCGGGGAAAAGCGCCACTGCTCCCTCGACGAGGGTTACGTTCTTGACCTCCACGAAACAGCGCCCCCGACTCCCCTCCAGGAGGAAGTCGATCCGGCTCCGCTCCCCATAGGGGACCTCTCCCCTGATGACGTCGTACCCCTGCAGTTCCGCGATGGTCCCGGTTTCTATCCCCTCCCGTACGAGTCGGTTCGGTAGCCCCGTGTTGATCCCCACCCACTGCCCGTCGGCATAGACCAGTTCCCAGGTGTATTGGTACTTTCTGGCGGGGTTCGGGGAGAGGGAGAGGAGAACCGGGTTCCCGGGGATGGCGCACCCCATCATGCTCCCGGAGTTGGGGCAATGGGCGGTGACGACGGTGCCGTCGGGGAGTTCGACGTCGGCGAGAAAGCGCTGGTAACGGCGGATGAGGGTGCCCGGGTAGAGCGGTGCGGGGAGGAGCATACCTCTGTGTACCACGGCGCGGGCGTGGAGGCAACGGATATCTGGGT
>DATJLB010000106.1:0-3256 GCA_035490915.1 Geobacteraceae bacterium | reverse complement strand
CCTCTTGAGGCGGGAGGGGATGCCGTTCACCCTCAGGTCGCAGCTTGCCGGGAGGTCGGAGTCGTTCCGCACCGGCGAGGTGCTCCTGGTCGATTCCGTCGGCGAGCTTCTGAGGCTTTATGCCGTATCCGACGTGGTCTTCGTAGGGGGGAGCCTGGTGCCGACCGGGGGGCATAACATCCTGGAGCCGGCGTCGCTTCGGGTCCCTGTGCTGTTCGGCCCGCACATGAGCAACTTCCGGGAGGCGGCGGCCCTCGTTCTTTCGTACGGTTGCGGCATGCAGGTGCAGGACGGCGAGGAACTGGCGACGGTCCTCGACGCGCTTCTGATGGACTCTGAGCGACGCCGCGCCATGGGGGAGAGTGGTACCCGGCTGATGGAGGAGAACAGCGGTTCGACCCTCCTCCATCTGGATGCCATCGCAAAGGTGCTAGCCGCTAATTCAGATTCCCCCACCCTAACCCTCCCCCGCTGGGAGAGGGAACGGTAACTCCTCCCCCCAGCGGGGGGAGGTTGGGAGGGGGGACTTGGTGAGGGTTGATGTCTAAGGTTGACCGATATTTCCGGGATCTCTGGGACGGGACGAGGTGCGGACCGTGGGATCGGCTTCTGCTTGCATTCCTGACGCTCCTCTCTTTCCCCTACGGCCTCATCCTGCGTCTGCGCGCTTGTGGCTATGCAGCAGGTTTTTTCCGCTCGTACCGTCTCCCGCGGCCGGTCATTTCGGTCGGGAACCTGACGGTCGGCGGCACCGGGAAGACGCCGGCGGTAGCCATGCTGGCCAAATATTTCATCAGCCGGGGAAAGCGGGTGGCAGTTCTCTCCCGCGGTTACGGAGGCGCTCTCCGCGGCGGTCTGGGGCTAGTCTCGGACGGAACGGCACGCATCCTCACGCCTAACGAGGCTGGGGACGAGCCCTGCCTTTTGGCCGCCACCGTGCCCGGACTCGCGGTGGTCGTCGGTGCCGATCGCTATCGTGCCGGGCTGTTTGCCATGGAGCGGCTCGCCCCTGACATCTTCATCCTTGACGACGGCTTTCAGCATCTGCGCCTGGAGAGGGACCTCAACATCCTCCTCCTGGACAGCGACCGCCCCTTCGGCAACGGCAGAACCCTCCCTGCGGGGCTGCTGCGTGAGCAGCAGGGGGCGGCGCAACGCGCCGATTTGATCATTTATACCCGCTGCAGCAGCGACGACCAACCAGCCACTTTCCCGGGAAAGCCTGCCTGCCGGGCATTTCACCATCTGAAAGGCGTGGTGCCGCTTGCCGGAGGGGACACCCGTCCCTTTAGCGATCTCGAAGACATGCGGGGGATGGCTTTTGCGGGGATCGCCGACCCGGACGCGTTCTTCCGAGACCTTCGGGATGAGGGGCTGACACTCGTTACGACCCTGTCGTTTCCGGACCATTGCCGTTACGGGGAGGAGGACATGGCCGCAGTTCTCCGCGCTGCTGCAACGTCCGGGGCAGACTACCTGATCACAACCGAGAAGGACGGGGTGAAGCTCGGTTCGTACCGCGGGCTCCCCACCGTCTATACTGCCGAGCTGGAGATGTGGGTTGCCGACCCCGGTCCGCTCCTGGCACTTCTCGATAAACTTCTTTGAAAAAAGGGGCGATATATGGCACTATCGAAAGAATTGCTATCAATTCTGGCATGCCCCAAATGCAAGCAGCGCGTTGCCCTTGTTGACGATGGTTCCGCCCTTCTCTGCGCGGCCTGCGGTCTGCGGTACCCGATCCGGGACGGCATTCCGGTGATGCTTGTGGACGAGGCGGAAGAAACCGGTGAACGGTGAACAGTAATGGCGTAAAAAGAATTCTGGTGCTCCGCTACCGCTTTATTGGCGATACGATCCTCACCGTTCCGTTCCTGAGAAACCTGCGCCGCGCCGAACCGGCTGCCCATATCGCCTGGGTCGTGGCGCCCGGCTCCGCCGAAGTTATCCGGGGGATCCCCTACGTTGACGAGTTGATCTACTGGGACCCGGTCACCATCCACGCCGACAGCCGCGGGACCCATCGGAGCTGGAAGGACAAGTGGCGCTTCATCCGGGACCTGCGCTCCCGGCGCTTTGACAAGGTGTATGTCCTGAAGCGCTCCCTGTCGAGCGCCCTGATGGCCTGGATGTCCGGTGCATCGGAGCGTATCGGCTTCGATACCGAGGGGCGCGGTCTTCTCCTCACGAGAAGGGTACCGTACCGGCACGATCGGCACGAGGTCGAGAATTTTCTGGAGGTGCTTCGGGCTGACGGGGTTCCGGTGACGGACGACCAGTTGGAATACTGGACCACTCCCGAGGAGGACCGGGCAGCCGCTAAAATCCTCGTCGAGGCCGGAGTGCCGGCAGGGGCGCGGACGGTGGCGCTCCACCCCTTCGCTGCAATTCCGCAGCGGGGGTGGCCCCTGGAGAACTTCGCCGCGCTGGCCGCTCTTTTCCGCGCCGAGGGAGTTACCCCGCTGATTCTTGGAGCGCCTGGCGACAGGGAGGTCTTCGCAGCTGTCCGCAACCTGTTCGATCCGGCATGCATCGATGTGGTGGGGCAGATCCCCCTCAGGGTGACCATGGCGCTCCTGAAGCGGGTCTCCCTGTTCGTCGGCAATGACAGCGGCATCATGCACCTGGCCGCCGCTGCCGGCGTTCCCATGGTGGCCCTGTTCGGGCCGCAGTCCCCGGTCAAGTTCGGTCCCTGGAGCAGCCGGGTAACAGTCATCTACAAACAGTTAGCCTGCTCACCCTGCCGACAGAAATTCTTCACCGAGTGTGAACCCTCTCCGCGCCAGCGCCCTGCCTGTGTGGAGGTGATCTCGGTGAACGAGGTGCTGCGCGAGGGGATGGGGCTTCTCAGCACGGCAGAAGAAGGGGCACATGGCACCTAAAAACGGAACCAAGATATCGGTGGCGGTCCGGACCTTCAATGAAGAGATGAACATCCGCGACTGCCTGGAAAGCGTCGCCTGGGCCGACGAGATCATCGTGGTAGACTCCCAGAGCACGGACGCAACCGTTGCCATTGCCCGGGAATTCACCGACAGGGTGATCGTCCGGCCCTGGGCAGGGCACATTGCCACCAGCCAGTTCGCCACGGACCAGGCGGCCAATCTCTGGGTGTTCAGCATTGACGCTGATGAACGGGTATCTCCGGCCCTGCGCGAGGAGATCCTCGCCCTCGATCTGGAGCATACCCCTCACGACGCCTTTGACATGCCCCGCCGCCACTTTTTCATGCAGCGCTGGGTCAACCACTCCGGCT
>DATJLB010000105.1:0-18595 GCA_035490915.1 Geobacteraceae bacterium | reverse complement strand
TGGTGCCCGGATGACCGCCATGGACAGCGCCTCCAAGAACGCCACGGAGATGATCGGCAAGCTGACCCTTCAGTACAACCGCGCCCGTCAGGCCGCCATCACAACCGAGCTGATGGAGATCATCTCCGGCGCCGAGTCGATTAAAGGATAACGCCTACGCATACAAAATAGAGGCCTCACGAGGCCGCAGGAGGAAAAGGTTACATGAGTCAGAACATCGGGAAAATATCGCAGGTCATCGGTGCGGTTATCGACGTGCAGTTCGAGCCGGGCAAGCTCCCTCCCATCTACAACGCGCTCCGGGTCACCAACCCGGCGATCGATGACAAGGAGAACAACCTGGTGCTGGAAGTCGCCCAGCATCTCGGTGAGAATTCCGTCCGGACCATCGCCATGGACTCGACCGATGGTCTGGTTCGCGGCCAGGCGGTGCTCGACACCGGCAAGCAGATCTCGGTGCCGGTAGGCCGCAAGACCCTCGGCCGTATCCTCAACGTGATCGGCGACCCTGTCGACGAGATGGGGCCGGTCGGGAACGAGAAAGAGTACGGCATCCACCGCGAGGCTCCCGAGTTCGTCGACCAGTCGACCAAGGTCGAGGCGTTCACCACCGGCATCAAGGTCGTCGACCTTCTCGCCCCGTACGCGAGGGGTGGGAAGATCGGCCTGTTCGGCGGCGCCGGCGTCGGCAAGACCGTTCTCATCATGGAGCTGATCAACAACATCGCCAAGCAGCACGGCGGCTTTTCCGTCTTCGCCGGCGTCGGGGAGCGGACCCGCGAAGGGAACGACCTCTGGATGGAGATGAAGGAGTCGGGCGTTCTCGACAAGGCGGCCCTCGTGTACGGCCAGATGAACGAGCCGCCGGGAGCCCGTGCCCGCGTCGCCCTTTCCGCGCTCTCCATCGCCGAGTACTTCCGTGACGAGGAAGGGCAGGACGTGCTCCTCTTCATCGACAACATCTTCCGGTTCACCCAGGCCGGTTCCGAGGTCTCCGCGCTCCTCGGCCGTATCCCCTCCGCGGTCGGTTACCAGCCGACCCTTGCGACCGAGATGGGTGAGCTTCAGGAGCGGATCACCTCCACCACCAAGGGTTCCATCACCTCGGTCCAGGCGATCTACGTCCCTGCGGACGACCTGACCGACCCCGCGCCGGCCACCGCCTTCGCCCACCTGGACGCGACCACGGTTCTCTCCCGGCAGATCGCCGAGCTCGGCATCTACCCGGCCGTCGACCCGCTCGACTCGAGCTCGACGCTCCTCGACCCGGGGGTCATCGGGCAGGAGCATTACGACGTCGCGCGTGCCGTCCAGGCGACGCTCCAGAAGTACAAGGACCTCCAGGACATCATCGCCATTCTCGGTATGGACGAGCTCTCCGAGGAGGACAAGCTGGTAGTTGCCCGCGCCAGGAAGATCCAGCGTTTCCTCTCCCAGCCGTTCCACGTCGCCGAGGCGTTCACCGGTTCCCCCGGCAAGTACGTCGAGCTCAAGGACACCATCAAGGGGTTCAAGGAGATCGTTGATGGGAAGCACGACGATATTCCCGAGCAGGCCTTCTACATGGTCGGCTCGATCGAGGAAGCGCTGGAGAAAGCGAAGAAGCTGGCGGTGTAAGGCAGCGAATGATGAATAGTGAAGGTGCGGCTTTGCGGTCGTCCTACCATAAAAGGAAAAGATAGATGGCTGAAAAATTGAAACTCGAACTGGTAACTCCGTACAAGAAAGTGCTGACCGAAGAGGTGGACGAGATCACCGCTACCGGTTCGCTCGGCGAATTCGGCGTGCTCCCTGGCCATGCGCCTTTTCTCACCTCCTTGAAGATCGGCGAGTTTTCGTACAAGGCGGAGAACAAGGTGTTTCACCTGGCGGTCAACTGGGGCTACTTCGAGGTTGAGAACGATTCGGTGACCGTGCTCGTGCAGACCGCGGAGCGGGCCGACGAGATCGACCTGGAGCGGGCCAAGGCTGCGCTGGGCCGCGCCGAAGAGGCGCTGAAAAAGCTGACCCCGGAAGACCACAACTTCCGCGTTTACGAGGCGGCCCTCGAACGCGCATCGATCAGGATGCAGGTGGCGGCGAAGTCGGCCCGGAAGTAATCGACACGGTACACACATGTTTCAAGAGCGGCTACGGCCGCTCTTTTTTTTATTGTGAAACAGGGAGAATGCACGATGGCAAAACCGCTCATTGTCGTAACGATGGGTGACCCGACTGGGGTCGGGCCGGAGGTCATTGCCCGCGCCCTGGCACGGCCGGGTATCACCGAGACCTGTCGAATTCTCGTGCTGGGGGACGAAGCGGCCCTGAGGCGCGGCATCGAGGTGACCGGAGTACCTCTGCGACTGGAGAGCCTTCAGGAAGGCGCGCCACCCGAGGTCCCCACTTCCGGCAGCATATACCTCCGTCCCCTTTCGAAGCTCGGCGCTGCAGATCTTGTGTACGGCAAGCCGACAGCGGAGAGCGGCGAAGCGATGTTCAGCTACATTACCGAAGCGGCCCGCATGTGTCTCTCGGGGGAGGCGGCGGCGATGGCGACCGCCCCGATCAACAAGGAGGCGATGAACCGGGCCGGTCACCGCTACCCGGGCCACACGGAGCTCCTGGCGGAGCTTACCGGCACGCGGGAGTTCGTCATGATGCTGGCCGGCGACCGGCTAAGGGTGACCCTCGTCACCATCCACGAGGCGCTCCGGGACGTGCCGCGCCTGGTCACCACGGAGAAGGTTTTCTCCACAATCCGGATCACCCACCGGGACGTGGACCGTTACTTCCGGCGGAGCCCACGGCTCGCGGTGCTGGCGCTGAACCCCCACTGCGGCGAAGGGGGGATGTTCGGCGACGAGGAGGAGCGGATCATCAGGCCGGCCATCGAGGCTGCCCTCCGAGATGGAATAGACGTTGCGGGCCCCCTGTCCGCAGACACCCTGTTCCACTTTGCTGCCCAGGGGGAGTACGACGCAGTGGTCTGCATGTATCACGACCAGGGGCTGATCCCGCTCAAGCTACTCCACTTTGACGACGGGGTGAACGTTACCCTCGGACTCCCGATCATCCGCACATCCGTCGACCACGGAACCGCATACAACCTCGCCGGCACCGGCAGGGCTTCGGCCGCAAGCATGACCGCGGCGATCAGGATGGCGGCCGGCATGGCGACAACAAAGGCTCTGAGCGCGGGGCGAGGTTAGGTGCATTTGCACTGTTCATCAAAGGTGAAAAAAATTCTTCTGGTTACCATCGGCATCGTTGTCCTCTATGTCGCGTACATCGCGGTCTCGCTCATGTTCCTCCCCTCGGTGTCCGACCTTGCAAACCGCACAACCACCATGACCATCCAGGTGAAAGATTGGAAGGGCGCGTATCACCCCTTTCTCGTTGGGCCGAAAAACCGCTACTGGACACCCTCCGGCTCTATTCCCGCCGAGATGAAGTGGGCGGTGATCGTGGCCGAGGATTCCCGCTTCTACAAGCACGAGGGGATCGATGTCAAGGCGATCAAGAATGCCATCAAGTACGACCTGGAGAAGAAGGGCTTCGCCAGGGGGGCCTCCACCATAACGCAGCAGGTGGCCAAGAACCTCTTCCTTTCCCGTGAGAAGACCCTCTCCCGCAAGATCAAGGAGGTCATCCTTGCCAAGCGGATGGAGGAGGAGTTGACCAAGGGGAGGATCATCGAGCTCTACCTGAACGTCATCGAGCTGGGGCCGATGATCTACGGGATCGGCCACGGTGCCCGGTATTACTTCGGAAAGACCGCCAGCGAGCTTACCCCCCGCGAATGCGCCTTTCTTGCCGCCATGCTGCCCGGTCCGCGGGTGGCGTACAACCCCTATAAGAACCTGTCGAAGGTGCTGCGGCGGTCCGACATGATTCTGCGCCTGTTGCGGGGGAAAGGGGTGCTGTCAGAGGAGGAGTTTCGGTCGGCGCTGGCTGAAATGCCGAATGTTTCAGGGCTTCAGCGTAAGGTTGACGACAGCATCAAGAAGGAAGAGGTTCTGGCTAACATGAGCAGCGCCACCGCTCCGCAGATGCCTACCGCAGCCCCAATGGGCGAACCGGTGAAGCCGGCATCGGAGCCGCCCTCCGCCGCTCCCGAGAAGCCAGCTGCGGAGAAGGGGACGGAAAAGGACGATACCCCACCTCACGGAGAGCAGAAGCAGTAATTCCAGGAAGCGGATTTCTGCCACAGGAAACACCCCACGCACACGAATTTCACTCCTTTTGCAAGCCCCTGCCTGATCCGCCCGGGCGCCTGCCGCAGGTGTGCGGCGCGCGACAGGTATGCATTTCTCCAAAAGAGCGCTCAATTTTAATTGCTTTTTTCAGACTCAAATGGTATTTTCCCGAAATAATAAAAAACTGTTCTAATTTAGAATTTACATTCCAGCGCGCGCATATGAGCTTCATGCGGGCATTAAGCCTTGAGCGATACTGGTGCTGCACCCGTGCTAAAGGCTTTAGTCACAGCATTTCCAATGATTAAAAACAGCCATTCTATCGAGCTGGCACCAGCCACAGCCGTTGCTGCGAATGGGCGTAACCGGTTGCGGCGCACACGAGGAGCTTCCTCCTTGCGCGCTCGCTTTCGGTGACCGATACCACATTCCTCTCCGTAACTAAAATAATCATCTCAAGGAAATCATGTCAGGTCTGCACTTCGTCGTGATTTACATCGTGATCGTCCTGCTTTCCCTCGTGCTTATGGCCTATCTGGGCAAAGCGCTGCTGGAGAAACGCGTGTTTGCGCACATCCGGCTCCTCGCGCGGCACCTCGCAGAATTCCCGGGCAGAGCGGGCGAGGAAAAATTCCTGTCGCTAACCGCCCGGGGAGAAATCGGCGCCCTGATTGCGTCCTTCAACAGGATGGCGGAGGAGATCGGCCGGCAGAAAGAGGCGCTGCGAGAGAGCCAAGCACGCTACAGGATGATTGCCGATTTCAGCGCCGATTTCGTGTACTGGCGGAGTGCGGACGGGTCAGTTTTGCTCTACGTCTCACCGCGCTGTGAGCAGTTTACCGGCCATCCCGTCGAGGCTTTCTACGCAAACCCCCGCCTTCTTGACGAGATCGTCCAAGAAGACGATCGCGACAGGTGGTCCTTGCAGGTGTCGATGACAGGGGCGACCGAGCCGGGAGAGGCCCGGGAAATACGGATCGTCACCCGCGAAGGCGGCACGCGCTGGGTCGACCACGTCTGCCGGCCTGTTTTTGACGAAACAGGCGCTTTCAAGGGGGTCCGGGGCAGTTTTGCAGACATCGACGACCGGAAAAAGGTGGAAAATGAGCAACGGCAGCAGCTTCATTTGCTGCAAACCCTGATCGACGCCATTCCGGGGCCCGTTTTTTACAAAGATGCCCAGGGGGTGTATCTCGGCTGCAACACGGCTTTTGAAACATACACGGGTCGCTCCAAAGCGGATATCATCGGGAAAACGGTTTTAGAAGCCTTCCCGAGCGATCTGGCAAGGGTCTATTATGAGGCGGATAACGCCCTTTTCCAGCGACCGGGTGTGCAATGCTACAACACGCAGGTCATGTTTGCGGATGGGACGTTGCGCGATGTGATGTTCTACAAATCGACCTTCTGGAACATTGAAGGAAGGCTTGGCGGGTTGGTCGGCACCATGCTCGACATAACCGAACGCAAAAAGGCCGAGGACGCCCTCAGGAGGAGCGAAGAGAAGTTCCGCCTCTTTTTTGAGGAGTCGCGGGACGCGATCTTCGTTGCCGACCAGGACGGGTGTTTGATCAATGCCAACCAGTCGGTGACGGAGATGTTCGGGTATCCCATGGAAGAAATCATCGGCCTGCGGGTCTGTGAGACGTTCTGTGATTCGCTCTGCAGGCAGGCGCTCATGGACGATCTCAGAGAAAAGGGGTATGTGCGCGAAGTCGAGATCAGCCTCCGGAAGAAGGACGGCACGACCTTCGTCTGCCTCCTCACCGCTTCCCTGCGCAGGTCGGAAGAGGGTGAGGTCCTCGGCATTCAGGGGATCTTCCATGACATCACCGAGCGAAAGCGGGCCGAAGAGGTCCTGATTCGGCAGAACGCATATCTGGCAGCCCTCAACGAAACCACCAAGGGGCTGATGAGGAGACTTGATCTCACGAGCCTCCTCAATGCCATCATCAGCCGCGCAGGCGCTCTGATGAAGACCGACCACAGCTACATCTACCTCCTGAATCGTTCAGGGGACCGGATGGTGAGGCAGTCGAGCACGGGTGTCTTTACCGATTTTTTCGATTTTACGATCAAGAAGGGATACGGGCTGGTGGGCAAGGTCTGGCAGACCGGTCTGCCGCTGGCGGTGGAGGACTATCAGGCCTGGTCGGGACGGTTGCCGGACCCTGCCCGGGAGGTGCTCCGGGCCATGGTCGGAATGCCGCTCAAGTCGGATGAAAAGGTGGTGGGCGTAATAGGGCTTGCCTATATGGAGGAGGATACGCATTTCGGAGAGGAGGAGATCGACATCCTGACAAGGTTTGCCGAGCTCGCCTCCCTTGCCCTGGATAATGCCAGGCTCTACGAGGAAGCGCAGGAAGAGCTGCAGGTGCGCAAGCGGGCCGAGGAGGCGCTGCGCAAACTGTCCCATGCGGTTGAGCAGAGCCCCGTATCGGTGATCATCACCGACACGATGGGGACCATTGAATACGTTAATCCCAAGTTCACCGAGATTACCGGCTATACCTCGGCGGAGGTGATGGGGAAAAATCCCCGGCTGCTCAATTCGGGGTCAATCCCGGCCGCAGACTACGAGAAGCTGTGGCGGTCCATTTCGGCGGGGCATGAATGGCGCGGAGAATTCCACAACAGGAAGAAAGGAGGGGAGCTTTACTGGGAACAGGCGTCAATATCGCCGATCAGAAATTCTGAGGGAGTCATTACCCATTTCATTGCCGTCAAAGAGGATGTCACCGAGCGGAAAAGGCTCGAGAACCAGCTGAGGCATTCCCAGAAGATGGACGCCATAGGGAAGCTTGCCGGCGGCATTGCCCATGACTTTAACAATATCATGACGGCGATCATCGGATACGCCAGCCTCCTTGACATGAAGCTGGATTCAGGACCATACGGCAACAGCATCCGGCAGATACTGCTCTCCGCCAAACGGGCGGCAAACCTTACCGAAGGACTTCTTGCCTTCAGCAGAAAACAGATCACCAACCCCCAGCCGGTGTACCTGAACGACACCGTCCGGAGAGTGGCAAAAATTCTCGAACGGTTGATCGGTGAGGATATCGAGTTGAGGGTGACCCTGGCCGATTCCGCGCCGATCATTATGGCGGACTCTCTCCAGATAGAGCAGGTGTTGATGAATCTCGCCACCAATGCCCGTGATGCCATGCCGGGCGGCGGCATGCTCAGCATCGCGACGGACCTGGTCATGCTCGATGGCCGGTTTGTCAGAAACCATGGCTTGCAGAAGCCGGGTCCCTACGCAAAGCTAACCGTTGCCGACGGTGGAGTCGGGATGGACGAGGAGACGGCGAAGAAGATCTTCGACCCGTTCTTCACCACGAAGGAGGTTGGCAAGGGGACCGGACTCGGCCTCTCCATAGTGTACGGCATCGTCGAGAAGCACAATGGCGCCATCAGCTGTTACAGCGTGCCGGGGACCGGGACGGTCTTCACCATCTTCCTCCCCGCGATAGAGGAAGAGGTGACTGAAGTCGCACAGGAAGCGACTTTGCAGGCTGTCGGCGGGACCGAAACGATACTGATGGCCGAAGATGACAGGGTGGTCAGGCTCTTTACCCGGGAGCTGCTGGAAGAATACGGCTACACGTTCATCGAGGCGGTGGACGGCGAAGATGCGGTAACAAAGTACGCGGAAAACCGGGACGCGGTGCAGCTCCTCATCCTCGACCTGATAATGCCCAAGAAAAACGGGCGGGAGGCGTACGAGGAAATCAAGAGGCTCAAGCCCGATATCAAGGTCATCTTCAGCAGCGGATACGAGGCGGAGATCGTCCGGAAAAAGGGGACGTTGCCGGCGGGCCTGAATTACATGGCAAAGCCGGTCACCCCGAAACAGCTGTTAGCCAAAATCAGGGAGGTGCTCGATACATGACCGGCGAGTCAAAGGGGACCATCATCGTGGTCGATGACGATCCCAACGTCCTGGAGAGCCTTGCGGCCCTTCTTGTCGAAGTTGGCTTTGAAGTCTATGGCTTCGGTTGCGCGGAAAAGGCGCTGGCGAGGTTCCAGACATGTCACGTCGACGTCGTCCTCACCGATGTCAATATGATGAACATGACGGGGATAGAGCTCCTCGAGCGGATCCGGGCTTTTGACCGGGTCACGCCGGTCATCCTCATGACCGCCTTTGCCGAGCTGGATGTGGCGGTTGCAGCCATAAAAAAAGGGGCCTTCGACTTCATCATCAAGCCGTACGACCCTGCCTGCCTGGTCTATGCACTTGAAAAGGGGGTCAATTACCGGCGGCTGCTCGAGATCGAGAAGAACTACCGGCGGGATCTTGAGCTGAGGGTTGATCAGCGGACTCGGGAGCTTGCCGATGCCTTGGGGCTGCTGAAGGGGATGAGCCTGGAGATCATCGAGCGTCTGGTCGCGGCCGTTGAGTCGCGGGATGAAGGGACGGGGATGCACATCGCCCGGATCGGCCTCTACGCGCGGCAACTCGCCGAAACGCTCGGTTTTTCGGGCGAGTTCACGGAGAGCATCTCGATTGCCGCAACCATGCACGACATCGGGAAGATCGGGATCTCCGACCAGATCCTGCTGAAGCCGGGGGCGCTCACCGCGGAGGAAACGACGATCATCCGGACGCATCCGCTGATCGGGGAAAAGATCCTGCGGGGGTCTTCCCATGCCATGCTCCAGATGGCAGCTTCAATCGCCCTCACCCACCATGAGAGATGGGACGGGAGCGGCTATCCTTGCGGCCTGAAGGGGGGAACGATTCCGATCGAGGGGAGGCTGGTGATGCTGGTGGACCAGTATGACTCGTTGCGGAGCAAGCGGGTTTACAAGCCGGCTTTCGACCACGAAACGGCGTGTGCCATCATCACCAAAGGGGATGGACGCACCATGCCGGGACACTTCGATCCCGAGGTGCTGAACGCGTTCGTCAAGATTGCGCCTCTCTTTGACGGGATATTCAGGCAGCACCAACAGTCGGTACCCTTGGCCTTCCCGGTCGTTGCTGCATCGGCGGCGGAGATCGGCACGGCCTTGCAGCCTGGGCCTGCCGACTAAGGGGACTCCGTCCCGACCTCCCGGTTCCGGTACGCTTCGTAATCGGGCACGCGGCGGTCGTAATCCGTGTTCATCAGGGGGGAGGAGATCATGAAGTCGGCGGAGGCGCGGTTGCAGGCAACGGGAATGTTCCAGACCCCCGCCATCCGGAGTAGCGCCTTGACGTCCGGGTCATGCGGCTGCGGTTCCAGCGGGTCCCAGAAGAAGATGAGTACATCAATCTCCCCCTCCGCAATCTTGGCGCCGATCTGCTGATCACCCCCCAGCGGCCCGCTCCAGAGCTTCGTGACGGCCAGCCCGAGTTCCTCTTCCAGGATCCTGCCGGTGGTTCCCGTCGTATAAAGCCTGTGCTTGGTCAGCAACCCCCGATTGAATTCCGCCCATTCGACCAGATCGCGCTTCTTGTTGTCGTGGGCCACGAGGGCGATCCTCTTGCCGCGACCCATGACGATCACTCGGTAGGACATACGGTACCCTCCTCTCTTAGACGCGGAATTCCTCGATCCGCCGCTCGTCGTAGTCGTTCACGACCAGGATGAGCCGCTCGTTGCCGTCGACCGTGACCTTGACGACGCATTCGCCACCCTGTTCACCCTTTGTGTAGCGGAGGAGGATCTTCGCCGCGGTAACGAGGAGCTCCTCGTCCTGCCGGCCGGTGATCACGCCGACAGGGCTTCCCCCTTCGATCCAGCGGATGGCCGCCTCACCCGCCTGGACAGCGTGGCCGAGCACTTCGTTTTCCGCCTCGTTCCGCCCGATCAGGACCTTGGTCCGGGGGCCGATCCGGAAGTGGCGCCCCATCTTGAGGAGCCGGAAGTCGCGCAGATTCAGCTCGTCCGCATGGTCGAAGACGTCCCTGATCTTTGGGACGAAGGAGAGTTCGGTCAACAGACACCCCCCCGCCGGGCACGGGTAGTTCTTCACGTCCAGCTCCGCGGCGAGGTCCATCTGTTCCTTCCGCGACCTCCCCTGGATCGCCAGGAGCTTCTCCCGGTTGACCCACCCCTTTTCCTCCGGGATGGTGGGTTGGAAGTGTTTGGCGGAGAGGGGGCGCAGCAGGAGCCCCTCCAGGCCGCTTTCCCGTTCGATGACGCGCAGCGTGTCGCGCCGCTGGCTCATGGGGCGCTGGCCGAGCACCTCGCCGGTGATGATGAAATCGGCACCGCTCTCCGCCATGTACTCCTTCGCCTTTTTCAGGAGAAATATCCGGCAGTCGACGCAGGGGTTCATCCCCTTGCCGTAGCCGTGCCGGGGATTTCTGACGATCTCCAGGTAGTCGACCCCCTTGTTCATCACCTTGATCGGGATGCCGAACTCCTGGGCGACACGGACTGCCTCGGACTTGCAGCCGGCGTTTTTGCTGGTGCAGGTGCAGAAGGGGGAGGTGAAGTTGAGAGCCTCGACCGCGATCCCCTGGTCGAGCATCACCTTGACCGCAAGGGTGGAGTCGAGTCCTCCGGAAAGGAGGGCGAGCGCTTTTCGTTGCATGGGTCTCTCCTGGGGTCCCATGGCACGGGCTTTCAGAGGGGGAGGCGCCGCGCCACAAAACCGGCTGTTTCGTTGGGTTTATGGGTGAAAAAACAAAAGGGCCGATGACTCAGCCCTTGGTACTGCATTAAAATGGTCGGGGCGAGAAGATTCGAACTTCCGACCCCCTGCTCCCGAAGCAGGTGCGCTACCAGGCTGCGCTACGCCCCGACTAGGCTTATATAGCTTTTTTAGGGACGTTTGTCAACAGGATAACTGCCGGCAGGAATAAAAACCGTTGTCAACTTACCTGTGAAGTGCTACAAAATAAGTTTGACCGTAGCGCAAAAAGACGGGGAATTTCATGGCGTACCGGGGGCTGCGGGAATTCCTGGACAGACTGGAAGAAGCGGGGGACCTCCACCGCGTAAGGGTTGAGGTGGACCCGCTGCTTGAGGTCGCCGCGATCACCGACCGGCAGAGCAAGGCACCGGGAGGGGGAAAGGCGCTCCTGTTCGAGCGGGTGAGTGGGAGCCGCTTTCCGGTGGCGACCAACCTGCTCGGCTCGTACCGTCGCGTCTGTACTGCCCTGAAAGTAGAAGAGCTCACCGAGCTCACTGCCCGAGTGACGGAGCTGCTGGCGAGCGTTTCCGGCGGTTCTTCCGGTGACACGATATCGGCGCTTCTCGGCAGCCGTGCGTTTGCCCGCTTCGCGCCGCAGCCGGTGACAAGAGGGGCGTGCCAGGAGGTGGTGGAGGATGTTCCCGATCTCGCCGCGCTGCCGGCCCTCAAGAGCTGGCCCGGCGACGGCGAGCCTGGATACGACGGGCGGTTCATCACGCTCCCCCTGGTATGTACCCGCGACCCGGAAACCGGCCGTGCCAACTGCGGCATCTACCTGGCCCAGCTCCTTTCCCGCGATACGATCGGGGTGCGCTGGCGCGCCGGGAGCGGCGCTGCCGGACACTGGCAGAAATACCGCGACCGCGGCGAGCGGATGCCGGTCGCCATCGCGCTGGGGGGTGACCCGGCGCTTCTGTTCGCTGCCGCCGCACCGCTGCCCGGCGCGATCGACGAGATGCAGTTCGCCGGTTTTCTCCGCAACGAGCCTGTGGAGATGGTGTGCTGCCGGACGAGCGACATCATGGGCCCCGCCGACGCCGAACTGGTGATCGAGGGGGAGGTCGATCCCCGCGTGACCCGGAGCGGCGGGGCGTTCGGGAACCATACCGGCTTTTACCTCCCTCCCGAGGAGCTGCCGGTCATGCGCGTCACCTGTATCACGAGGCGAAGGACACCGGTCTTCCCGGCAACGGTGGTCGGTCCTCCCCCGATGGAGGACTGCTACCTCGCCAAGGGGGTGGAGCGGCTCATGCTCCCGTTCCTGAGGCTCGATCTGCCGGAGATCGTCGAGATCAACCTCCCGCTGGAAGGGATCTTCCACGGCGCGGCTGTCGTCTCGATCGACAAGCGGCAGCCCGGCCAGGCGCGCCGGGTGATGGAGGCGCTCTGGAGCGGCGGCTGGCTTTCCGGCTCGCGCCTCCTCGTGGTCGTCGATGCGGACCTCGACCCGCACGACCTTTCCCGGGTCTACTGGAAGGTCCTGAACAGCACGGAGTGGCGTCGGGACGTTGTGATGTACGATGCAGCAGGCGGGAGGTTAGCGCAGGTATCCTCGCTTCCCTGCGGCGGTCGGCTCGGCATCGACGCCACCCGCAAGCTGCCGGAAGAGCTGGCGGCGGAATGGCCGCGGGAGATCGCCATGGACGAGGCCGTCAGGAAGCTGGTCGAAAAGAGATGGCGGGAGTACGGCTTCGGAGAATGAAAGAGCGGATTCGTGAAGAAGAGCAACGAAAGCTTTGCCATGAGCATACAAGGTAGCACGACAACGGGGCTCATCTCCAGGGTCAGGATCTTCCTGGAGATGATCAAGTTTTCCCATACGATTTTTGCCCTTCCCTTTGCCTTCACCGGCGCAGTGCTCGCCGCGCGCGGACTGCCGACGCCGTATCAGGGATTCTGGATCATCCTGGCGATGGTAGGGGCACGGACCGCCGCCATGGGGTTGAACCGCCTGATCGATGCCGAGATCGACGCCAAGAACCCGCGCACCAGCGGGCGGGCGCTCCCCGCAGGTCTTCTGGGGAAGGGAACGGTGGCGGCATGCGTGGCGGTGGCCATCATGCTCCTTCTCTACGCCTCCTCACGGCTCAACCTGCTCTGTTTTTACCTTTCGCCGATCGCCCTTTTCTTCCTCGTCCTCTACTCCTACTGCAAGCGTTTCACTTCCCTGGCCCATGTCGTACTGGGGCTCTGTCTCGGAGCGGCACCGGTCGGGGCGTGGATCGCCATCAGGGGTGTCGTTGAGCTCCCCGCGGTACTTCTGGGGTGCGCCGTCCTGTTCTGGTCGGCCGGTTTCGATATCCTCTACGCCCTCCAGGACCTGGATTTCGACCGGGCCGCCGGGCTCCACTCCATCCCGGTCCGGCTCGGGGTGCGGGGTTCGCTCGTGGCGGCGCGCCTGTTTCACCTGGTGATGATGGCCCTGCTTGTTGCCCTTGCCGCCGTCATGCAGTTGGGGGTGCCGTACTTCGTGGGGCTCCTCGCGGCCGCGGCCATGCTCACTTACGAGCACCGGCTCCTGCGAGGGGGCGACCTTTCAAAGCTGGACATGGCCTTCTTCAATATGAACGGTTACATCAGCCTGGTCATCTTCTTTTGTACGCTGGCCGACGTCCTCGTCCGGAAGGGGGGCGCATGAAGGAACGCCATATCGTTGTGGCCATAACCGGGGCGTCCGGTGTTGTTTACGGTGTGCGGCTCTGCCGGGAGATTCTCCAGGCGGGGGCGCGTCTCACCCTGCTTGTGACAGCCGCGGGGCAGGACGTCCTCCGCGAGGAGTGCGGCCTCGATTGGCGGGGGGACGAGGATGCCGTACGGGAGGAGCTTCGGGACTACTTCCGGGCGGGGCCGGAAAGCCTCGCCTTTTACGACCAGAAAAACCTCCTGGCCCCAATCGCCAGCGGCTCCAGCGTCCCCGACGCCATGGTGGTCTGCCCGTGCAGCATGGGGACCCTCGCCCGGATCGCCGTGGGCAACTCCGGGAATCTCCCGGAGCGGTGCGCCGACGTGATGCTCAAGGAGCGGCGCCCGCTGGTTCTGGTACCGCGAGAGACCCCCCTGGGCGAGATCCACCTGGAGAACATGCTGAGACTTGCGAGGATGGGGGTGCGGATTGTGCCCGCCATGCCTGCTTTTTACCACAGTCCTGAATCGGTGGACGACCTGGTGAATTTCGTGGTGGGGAAGGTGCTGGACCAGCTGGGGATCGGGCATGCCCTCTTTGCACGCTGGGGATCAGAAGAAGGGACCGGTGACAGGTAAGGCACGATGATGACACTTCCATCCATAGCGGAAAAGGTGCACGCCGGCGCGCGGATCACCGACGACGAGGCGCTCTTTCTGTTCGAGAGCAACGATCTCCTGGCAATAGGAGAGCTCGCCGCCCTGGTCAACCGGCGGAAGAACGGCGACCGGGTCTTTTTCAACGTCAACCGCCATATCAACCACACGAACATCTGCGTCAACCGGTGCGCCTTCTGTGCCTTCTCAAGGACAGCAGACCAGCCGGGTGCGTATACGTACGACCTCCGGGAGATCGAGGCGCGCGCCCGTGAGGCGCTCGCGCAGGGGGCGACCGAAATCCACATCGTCGGCGGGCTCCACCCCGACCTCCCCTTCGCATTCTACCGGGAGATGCTGCGCACGGTGAAAGGGGTTTCCCCCGAGCTCCACGTGAAGGCGTTCACCGCCGTGGAGATCGACTACCTCGCGCGGATCGCCGGTCTTTCCATTCCCGACACGCTCCGTGAGCTGAAGGGGGCGGGGCTCGGCTCCCTCCCCGGCGGCGGGGCGGAGATCTTCAACGAGCGGGTGCGATCGCAGCTCTGCCCGGAAAAGATATCGGGGGAGCGGTGGCTCGCAATCATGGAAGAGGTGCACCGGGCGGGGCTTAAGTCCAATGCCACCATGCTCTATGGCCACCTGGAGGTCTTCGGGGACCGGGTCGACCACATGCGGCGGCTCCGGGAGCTGCAGGACCGGACCGGCGGCTTCCAGGTTTTCATCCCTCTCGCGTTTCAGCCGGAGCACACTCCGCTGAAACTGGAAAAGAAGGGGACCTCCGGCGTCGACGACCTGAAAACGCTGGCGATCTCCCGGATCTACCTGGACAACTTCGCCAACATCAAGGCGTACTGGGTGATGCTCGGGGAGAAGATTGCCCAGGTTTCCCTCGCCTTCGGCGTGAACGACCTGGACGGGACGGTGGTGGAGGAGAAGATCGGCCACGATGCCGGCGCTTCCTCCCCCCAGGCGATGAGCCGGGAGGAGATCGTCGCCATGATCCGGAAGGCGGGGCGGATGCCGGTGGAGCGGGACACGTTGTACAATGAGTTGAGAACGTTCTGATGCTGGCCGGGATCGCGGAAAAGGTGCGAAGCGGCGGGCGGATCGACCGGGCTGAGGCCCATTGGCTCCTGACCGAGGGGGACCTGCTGGCGGTGGGGCGACTTGCGGACGGCATCCGCCGCCGGCTCCACCCGGACAACCTCGTCACCTTCGTGGTGGACCGCAACGTCAACTACACCAACGTCTGCGAGTCGCGCTGCAGGTTCTGCGCCTTCTACCGCGACCAGGACGCCGCAGACGCGTACCTTCTGGAGGCGGAGGAGATCTACCGGAAGATCGAGGAACTGGTGGCGGTGGGGGGAACCCAGCTCCTGATGCAGGGGGGACTTCACCCGGCGCTCGGCATCGAATGGTTCGAGCGGCTGTTCCGGGAGATCAAGCGGCGCTTCCCGCAGGTGCAGAACCACTCCCTCTCCCCGGCGGAGATTACCCAGATCGCCCGGGTGTCGGGGCTTGCCGTTCCGGAAACCGTCCGGCGGCTGCACAAGGCGGGGCTCGATTCCATTCCGGGCGGTGGCGCGGAAATCCTGGTGGATCGGGTGCGGCAGGAGATTTCTCCCAAAAAGATCGGCTGGGAGGGGTGGGCGGTTGTGATGCGCGAGGCGGCAAGGCTCGGGATGCCGACCACCGCTACCATGATGTTCGGCAGCACCGAAACCCCCGCCGACATCGTCGAGCACCTCTTCCGCGTGAGAGAACTCCAGGCCGACGGTGGCAGCTTTACTGCCTTCATTCCCTGGACGTACCAGCCGGGGAACACCGAGCTGGGGGGGAAGACCGCCACGGGGGCGGAATACCTCAAGGTGCTGGCGCTCTCCCGGATCGTCATCGACAACATCCCCAACCTCCAGGCGAGCTGGGTGACCCAAGGGGCGAAGATGGCTCAGGTGGCGCTGTTTTTCGGCGCTAACGACCTGGGAGGGACCATGCTGGAGGAAAACGTGGTGGCGGCGGCTGGGTGCACCTTTAGAATGACGAAGGAAGAGATGGTAGAGCTGATCAGGGGGGCGGGCTTTCGTGCCGCTCAGCGTTCCACCCTCTACCGGATTGTGGGTGAGTTCTGAAAACATCCCGAAAGAAACCGGAAATCATCACTACGGCGTCAGCCCTCGAGCGGATGCTGGAGCTGATCGGCCGCGAACCGCTTCTGGCGTTCGATCTGGAGGCGGACTCCCTGCACCATTACCAGGAGCGGGTCTGCCTGATCCAGCTGTCCACTCCCCGCGAGTCGGTCTTGATCGACCCGCTGGCGCTTCCCGACCTTTCGACACTCGCCCCCGTGCTGGCGGATCCTGCGGTCTGCAAGGTATTTCACGGGGCCGACTACGACATACGGTCGCTTCACCGTGACTTCGGCATCGAGGTGTGCAATCTGTTCGACACCATGATCGCCTGTCAGTTTCTCGGCGAAAAGGAACTGGGGCTTGCCGCCGTCCTCAAAAAGCGGTTCGGGGTCGAACTGGACAAGCGCTACCAGAAGGCGGATTGGAGCAAACGGCCGCTTGCGCCTGAAATGATTGCCTACGCTGTGGAGGATACTCGGCTTTTGATCGAGCTGTACCGGCAGCTGGTGGACGACCTCCGGGCGAAGGGGCGGCTTTCCTGGGTGAAGGAGGAGTGTGAGCTTCTTTCCAGGGTCCGGGCGGTTTCCCGCGGTGAAGAGCCTCTCTTTTTCCGCTTTAAGGGGGCGGCCGGGATGGAGCCTCGGACCCTCGCCGTGCTGGAGGAGCTCCTTCGTTTCCGGGACGAAAAGGCGAAGCACCGCGACCTGCCGACCTTCAAGGTAGTGGGGAATGAAACGCTCCGGGAGCTGGCGGAAAAGAAGCCGCGCAAGCTCGGCGATCTGGCAGGGGTGGCGGGGCTCACGCCAAAGCTGGCCGAGAGGTACGGAGAGGACATCCTTGATGCCGTGGCGCGCGGGATGGTGGTAACCTCCGAGCGGCTGCCCCACTACCCGCGGGCGCCCCGCCACACCAGGGAGAGACGCCAGGAAGAACGGCTGCAGAAGCTTAAGCAGTGGCGGGAGAAAAGGTCGCGTGAGCTGGCGATCGAGCCTGGAATCCTGGCCAATAATGCCCTGTTGGAAGCACTGGCCGAGGCCGAGCCGGCGGGGCAGGGCCGGGTCTCCATGAAGCGGTGGCAGGAGGAGCTGTTCGGCCATGAAGTGAGAAGGCTCCTGGGTACCGCGTGAGGCGTTTCCTTCTACCCCACGTCCCCCCAGATGAACTGAAGAATGGCGATGACTGCGAGCCCTGCTGTTTCAGTCCGGAGGATGCGCCGGCCGAGGGACACCGGTATGAATCCGCTTTCTTTGGCTAAAGCTGCCTCTTCCGCGGTCAATCCCCCCTCCGGGCCGACGATCACTGCGATCGATTCAGGGGTCTCGGATCGGGCCAGGGTCTCCCTCAGCCCGTTCAGCTCTTCCTCTTCCCATAATATGAGCTTGAGCGATTGCCGGGCATCCCGGACGATCTCGGCCATACCCCCCGCCAGGCGTACCGTCGGGGCCGCAGCACGCCCCGACTGCCGCGCGGCTTCACGGGCGATGCGCTGCCAGCGGGCAACCTTGTCGGTTTCCTCCCCCTTTCTGATGCGTGGGACGGACCGGGCCGCTGGAAAAGGGATGATTTCCGCGACACCTAATTCGGTTGTTTTCTGCAGGATGAGATCGAGCTTGTCCCCCTTGGGGAGCCCCTGATAGATGGAAATTGCCGGCCCGACCGGAGTCCTCTTCACCGCGCTCCTTTCCTCCAGCGTCACCACCAGCCGTTCCCTCTCCACCTCTCGAACGACGCCGGAAAACTCGTTGCCCGTGCCGTCAGCAAGCAGCACATGGTCGCCGCTTTTCAGGCGCACTACCTTCGCCATATGACGAAAAAGGTCGCCGGTGATAACGGCGCGGCCGTCTGCTATGAATTCGGGAGGGACGAAGAAGCGGCGCACGTTACCCCTCCCGGCGATAGGCGATGCAACTCCACTCTGCCGACCGCGTCACTTCCACGAGAGTGAGGGGAAAGGGGGAAAACCCCGAGGTGACCAGCTCTTCCTTTTCGGACAGGATCCCGGAAAGGATCAGCACCCCTCCCTCCCTCAATTTGCCGACCAGCTCCGGTCCCAGTCTGACCAGATCCTCGGCGAGGATGTTCGCCAGGACGACGTCGAACGTTCCTGCTATATTCGCCAGGGGTTCACTGGTAACGCGGGCCGAGTGGTCGACCAGGTTCTGAGCCAGATTCTGACGCGCAACCTCCACCGCTGCGGGATCGATGTCGATGCCGAGTACCCGACGGGCGCCCATCTTGACCGCAGCAATGGCAAGCACGCCGGAACCGGTTCCTACGTCGAGAACGTCAGCCGGCACAGAGAGGCCATCCGTGTCGTACGGGGGCTCGCGGAAATAAATCCGCTCCAGGGATTCAAGACAGAGCCGTGTAGTG
>DATJLB010000104.1:0-11390 GCA_035490915.1 Geobacteraceae bacterium | reverse complement strand
CGAAGAAACCGAACAGGAATACCGAATCGTCTATCCCGAGCTGGACTCGAAGCTCTATCTGAGCCGCAGGTACCGCATCAAGTTCTTCCACCTCAATACCATTAGGAATCACAATCGCCTGTGGACCGTCGTCCTTCAACGTCGGCAATTGTTCGTACACGTGGCCAAGTATGTCATTACCCACGGCATACAGAACCGTAATCCTCGACAGCATTTTGCCCAGGATGAATTTCTTCAGACGGCCGAAGTTTCCGGTTATGTACTTGGGCTCGACTATGCCGTGTATCGTCAGGACATGGGGCACGCGAAAAAGGAAATTTGCGCTACAGGTAACCACGGCAGAGATGAACCCCTGGCTGAGTATCACATCGTACGTGCCGGTTCTCAATTCGCGATAGACGGCAGCGACCAGTTCCTTTACGCCTGCCTCGCGAATGAGGATCAACCGTGCCCCATATCCCACCGCATCCTTTGTGAGCGCTGCATCTTCCTGCGTTGAGGCGGCGAGCACGGTCAATGAGTACGCAGAGGGAAAGTATCGCAGCATGTAGCGCAGGTAGGTTCTGATTCCGCCCAAGGGCCACCGCGCCACTATCAAGACCTGCTTCTCAGGTTTTGTCGGTAAGCTGTGCATACGCCTACAATTCTCTCTCGGTGAGCGAGACGGTCAGGCTGGTGATGCGAAGCAGGCTCCCGGACCATGCGGCAAGCCAGAGCCAGAGCGGACGATAAAAATTATGCCCCCCCAACCCGAAAAGGAGCAACAATAAAAGACTCGCAATTATAGCGCCTCCACACACAAAGGGGAAGCTTTCGGTCAGCCCCGCCACTCGCAGGCGGGACCTCGCCAACTGGGAACAGCGCCATATCGCCGCGACCATCCCGGTGAGGAGTATCGCCCCGCCGACACCAAACTCGGCCAATACCTCGCCATACAGGTTATGGGACTGCGTCGGGGATTCGTGCCCTTCTTCGTCAATCCTTCTGAGCATTCTGTAATTGATGAAGTTTTTCCCGCCGGCGCCAACACCGGTAAAGGGAACCTGCTTGAACATCTTCCAGCTTACCTTGAAACCGACCATCCTCCCTTGGGCCGATTCATGGGCATTGGCAGGACCGGCCTCCTCATCCCACAACGTGCGTATCCTCTCTCTCTTTTCATCGGGCATCGCCTGCCAAATGATGCCGCTGGCCACAGCGGCAACCGTCAGTACGACGATTTTCCGCTTTCCTTGTTGTATCAGCACCCAAAACAGGATGATGAACAAAAGGGCGACAAACGAAGAGCGGGAGCCGGTAAGCACAATACACAGGACAGCCAGCGCGCAATAGCCATAGTAAAGCCTGCGGAGTCGCGGGAGCGATTCCGTACGGAGTAGCGCGTAGAGGAAGGGGAGTGAAAGCACTATGCTGGCACCGAAAGCATTGGGATCCCCCATGGTGACATCCACCCCCACCATCCGGGAAATCCCCATGCGCCAGACCATGCGTCCGTTGTGGTACTCCCACAACGAGTGCATCATGTAGAAAAACATCGTGAACACATAGGCCTGCACGAGGAGCTTAAGCGTGTCTTCATCTTCCGCCACCACCAGCATCAGCAGATACAGCACCGCCATCTTGGCATATTCGATCCCCTGGTCGACGGCATCGCCGGGGCTGAACGCAAAGGGGGCCAGGATAAAATGCAGTGCCAGAAGCCCGTACACCCACTTGTTGGTTGGCGAGGTAACGATCCTGAACTTGTTGCCGAAAATTGCCAGGGCTATCATGGTGACGGCAAAAACCCGTTCGATGGGGATCCCTTGCAGGAATGATATGGATTCCCATGGCCGTTCGACAACGAGAAACAGGTAGATGCACACCATGACGAACACAAGCGACAACGGCTTGGTCGTGGTGAGTATGCCCGTATCTTTTTCAGCACCGATGTCAGCCATACCGTGTCCCTTCACCCGGCCGCCAGCCCGCATACACTTCTTCAACCTGCTTCATTACGCCCTTTACCGTGCAATTGTCAACTACCCATGCAGAACGTTTTCTGCCGTTCTTCCGCTCCAGCACATCGCAGATCGCCGCAGCCAAAACTTCCCAATCGCCCGGCGGAACGATCCTGTCGGACTCCGTATCAAGCGCCTCCCGGCATCCCCCCACGTCGGTACTCACGACCGGGATCCCTGCCGCCAGATACTCCACCACGGCATTCGAAAAACTCTCCGAATGGGAGGAAAGGACGCCGACATCGAACGAGCTGACGAGGAGAGCGGTGTCCGTGCGCGTGCCGGTGAACCGCACGGCATCCTGCACACCGAGGTCCACGGTCAAGGCTTCGAGCCGCTGCCGTTCGTCCCCGGCACCGACGATCACGAACCGGGCGGCTGGAACACGCCTGCTGACGATCGCCGCGGCGCGCAGAAAGACATCGATCCCCTTCACCGGCCTGAGGTTCGCGACAATCCCGACGACAGGCGCATCCTCCGGAATTCCCCATCTCCGCCGCACCCCCTGGCGGTCTTCCTCCGTGATCCTGGCAAAGGCCCCAAGGTCGATGGCATTATAGATGACGGTGATCTTTTCCGCCGGGATCCCTTCCGTTTTCACGGCCCACTCCTTGGTATTCCGTGAATTGGCGATGAACGCGGACACCCAGCGGTTCAGAAACTTCTGGAGCCTGAGCTCGAACGGCGTGAGCCAGTAGCCCTGATTGCGCCGCGTACCGATGATGCACGGGACACCGCCGAGCTTTGCCGCGAGTATGGCGGCAATGCCAGCGTCCCTGAAGTGCGGCTGCACGATCGCAATCCCTTCCCTCCTGAGAAAGCGGGAAAATGCGTAGAGCCGCTCGAGCGTCTGCAGCCTCTTGAAAGAGGTGATGCCGAGGATATGGAGCGGGCAGAGGGCAAATTCCGTCTCCAGCCATGCCGACGACCGCAATACACAGAGATACGGCTGAAACCGCGTGCGGTCCAGATGCTCGATCAGGAGCAGGAGCTGCTTCTCGGTCCCGGCAGTGGGTGACTCGATGGTATCTATGACGAAGGCGATCTTGATCATGAAACTCTCTGCACGGCGCAACGGAACGTGCGGTTACAGCCCCGCTGCCGCATTCCTCCCCGCCAAGGTGCCCGCAGCTTCCTTCAGGAAACCGTAACCAAACCCGAAGTGGACCGCAAACAATATCAGGGGTAAATATCGCAGATAACGGACACCGTTTACGGCCGCGAGACGGACCGATTCGGCGGCCACCAGCAGAACGTACACCCCGTACAGGGCCCCGAAGAAACTGATACCAGCGGGATAGGCCGGGGAAACAAGCGCTGTCAGCAACAAAAGAAACAGTCCCGCAACGAATGCGGCGGGAACGAGCTGGTTGAGCGTGACGGCACGGGGATGCTTCCGGAGGAAACGAAACCGCCCCCCGCCGTACCGCACGACCTGACGGAGGAGACCGGCAAGGGATTCACGCGGGTAGTAGCGCACCATCAGCGCAGGACTCGTGTAGCAAGTAAGCCCCGCCTCCTCCGCACGGTAGTTGAACTCCACATCCTCGGCCGCATCGAAGGATTCGTCCACGTAGCCGATCCTCTCGAACACCTCCCGCCGGTAGGCGGCCCCGTTGCTCACCGGACTGGCATAACCTTCAAAATCGCCGTAGATGAGGGAGTCGCCGCCGTGGCCGAGTTTCGAACCCCTCGCCAAGGCAACCGCACGCTGGAATTCGGTGAGCTGCGGAGGGTCGAGGGGCTGCGGCCGCCCCAGACAGTCGGCGCGGCTTCTCTCGAAACAGTGCGCCACGTTCCGGAACAGCTGGTGGTCGGGAATGGAGCAATGGCCGTCTACGACCAGAAAATAGTCTCCCTTTCCTGCCTGGAAACCTACGTTGCGGCCGGCGCCGGAAAGCCGTTTCGGATTGTCGAGGAGGCGCACCTGCGGATGCTTCGTCCCGAACATGCGCACGATGTCGCGCGTGCCGTCGTCCGACATCCCGTCGGCCACGAGGATTTCGTACCGGTCTTCGGGGTACTCCTGGCTTATGAGCTGCGCCAGGGTGTCCCCGATGAAACGCGCTTCGTTACGAACGGGCATGACGACGGTTAAGAATGGTTTCATACAGCTCTTGGTACTGCTTCGTCTGTTTTTCATAGGTGAAATTGTCGTTCACATATGCATAACCCGCCGTGCCCATCGACTCTCTGAGCTGCGGATCGTCCACGAGCCTGAGAATGCAGGACGCCAGCCGCTCGGTGTCGGTCGGGGCGACGAGAAAACCGGTTTCTCCATCCACCACCACCTCGGGCGTCCCCCCCACAGCGGTGGCAACGACCGGCTTTTTTGCGGCGGCGGCTTCCAGGATCACGTTCGGCAGCCCTTCCGAGAATGATGGGAGAACGAAGATATCCACCTCCGTCATCAGCTGGTGAATATCCTTCCGGAACCCGGGGAGCAGGAACTTCCCACCCAGGCCGCACGCGGCTATCCGGGACTCCAGCACCCGGCGCAGCGCTCCTTCCCCGAAAACGATGAACCGCGTCGCGGGTCTTTGGGCAATCACGACGCGGGCGGCGTCTATCAGTCCGGCGTAGTTTTTCTCCGGGCTCAAGCGGCCGGCGGACGCGACGACAAGTGATGCGTCCGGGATGCCCCACAATGCGTGTATCGACTCTGCGGCCGCCGTCGGAACAGCGGCGAGATCGATGGCGTTATGGATGACCGTCACCCTGTGGCCGGCAACCCCCAAGGCGGCAATTTTCCGCTTCTGCCCCTCGGAAACCGCCACCACGTGGTCCGCCAAGTGCAGAAAAAGCTTGTCCAGCCGTTCGTACATCCGGATCTTCCTGCTTTCCGACGTCCACCCCCGCGAGATGGCAACGGTCGGAATCCCGCAGATCCAGGAAGCGAGTCGGCCGATGACGTTCGGTTTGTAGCCGTGGGTGCAGAGAATCCGGACGTTGTCGCGGCGAATTATCTGTCGCAGCTCCCCGATTGCCCGCAGATCGGACCCCGATCGTGAGGAAATGGTGCGGTACTCGATGTCGAACCGCCGTACCTGCTCCAGGTAAGGGTCTTCACCGTCGTTCTCCGCAAAGGAACAGAGGATCGGCCGAAACCTCGCGCGATCGACGCGCCTGAAGTGCTCGATGATCTGCCTTTCCGGCCCGCCTATGAAGTTGCTGGCGCGAAGGTGCAGGACGGTGATCGGTTCAGACATGATATGAAGTTACCGCCTTCTGCCACACGCGTGCCATCTTGACGGCAAGCGCATCCCACGTATAATGGCGCATGATCAACCCCCTGCCGGAGGCCCCCAACTGCCCGAAGCGGTGCGGCCGGGTCAGCATCTCCACCGCAGCCGCAGCGAACGGTTCGGTTCCGTCCCGTACCAGAAGATGTGTGCCGTCCTCCACCGCCAATCCCTCTGCCCCAATCGTGGTTGAAAGAACCGGTTTCTCCATCGACAACGCTTCGAGGATCTTCAGGCGTGATCCGCCGCCGACGCGCAACGGCACGACGTACAGAGCGCTCTCCGCGATAAAGGGACGGACATCGTCCACCGTCCCGGTAACGGCAACCCCCGGGCACGAATGGGCCAGGTCGGCAAGCCAGCGCGGGGGATTCCGCCCGACCACGGTGAAGGTTGCATCGGGCAGAGTTCGCTTGACCGCGGGAAATATCTCTTCGATGAAATACCTGACGCCGTCCTGATTCGGCCGCCAATCCATCGAACCGGTGAAGACCATGCTGTTCGGTTTGACAAGGACGTCCTGCGGTTCGAAATACCGCTCGTCCACCCCGTTTTCCACGACCATCACCCGCCGGCAGCCATAGTCGTCCTCGAAGACCCGCCGGTCCGGTTCGGACACGACCGCAACCTCCCCGTAAAGCCGACTCGCCTGCCGCTCATAGTCGAGCATTTTTTGCCACTGGAGATAGATATACCCTTTCTTGACGGGGTTCCGCTCCGTACGATAGTAACGTTCCCAGATCTGCGCCTCCACGTTATGGGCAGACAGGACGGACGGGACCCGTCCCAGGACGTGCCGGACATTTTCCGTATAGGGGGTCCATTCACAGTGAATCAGGTCGATGTCCCCGTGAGCGAGCAGGGCCTCGGTCGCGCTGCGCATCGCGTGCGAATAATGCCGTACCACCACGTAGGGGAGCGGGGAGACGACATTTCTCAACAGGGAAAGGTAGAACAGGCCCCCCTTTTGTTCGAGAAGGGGGCTCCTCAAAACAACAAGTTTCACATGGGGACAGTCGGGCAACTCCTCGTTCCCCGTGCCGTAACAGAGAAACGTAACCCTGTGCCCTTCCTGCAATCTCTTCAGGAGGTTGTAGGTCCGGAGCCTCTTGCCGGTGTTGAGCGGAAACGGGACCTCTTCGTCCACGCACAGCACATGCATGACCGGTCACATCCCCTGGACAACAGCGGGCGCTCCCGCCAATGCCTGTCCCATGGTCCCGAACCTCATCGCGCGAAACAGCTCCCTCAGTTTAGCCTCCGTCTTCTGCAGGTTAAGGTAATGCCGAATTCGGGACTTGATCCCGGCCTGAATGCGCGGCTGCCCCGGATCTATCTCCCACGGATGGAAATAGAGCACCGCCGGCTGACCTTCGAGTGCGTTTATCCTCTGCATCCCCCCCCTCACCAGGCCGGCTGGGAAAAGCCTCAGATACCCTCCGCCGGCGATGGGAAGCCGATATTCCTTGCGTCCCCATCGCACCGGGTAGGTCGTGAGGGGAAATTCCGTGATGGTCCCCCCCTCTCGCTCGATGCGGTGGGGAAAGCGCGGCGCGTCCGGGATACCGTAGTTGTCGTGGTACACCGGGAAGATGCTGGAATCGAAGGTGAACCCCTCTTCGATGAGGATATCGAGCGCCCAGAGAGATTTCTTCGTTATGGAATAGCTCGGCGCCCGGTACCCGTTGACGGCCGCGCCGCAGATGTCTTCCAGGAGGCGCTTCGATCTCTGGATGTCCGCCCTGAACCTGTCGGGCCCGATCCGGTAAATGAGCTCATGACCGTAGCCATGGGAGGCGATCTCGTGCCCCCTGTCGCGGATGGTCCTTACAAGGTGCGGCAAGCGTTCCGCCACCCATCCGAGGATGAAGAACGTTGCCTGAAGATCGAATTCGTCGAGCAGGTCGAGGACCCTCATGGTGTTGTCCTCCACCCTGAGGGGGTATCGGTCCCAGTCATCCCTCTTCACGTACCTGTCGAAGGCGGTAACGTGGAAATAATCTTCAACGTCGATAGTCAGTGCGTTCAGCATCTATGGTCCCGTCGCCTCCGCCCTAGAAGACCTTGCTCACGCCGAGGATCACTCTGTTGACCTCCGTGCTGTTGGCGGAGCTTTCTATTGAATTGCGGTAGGTGATGTAGTTGTAGTCAAGTGATAACGTCAGGAGGTCCTTCAACTCATAGCTCACCCCTGCACCGGCGAACAACCGGTACGGATACGCGATCCCAACGAACGTCGGGTTGACGACACCACTATATTTGTCTCCCGTCAGATTCAGGCGCCCGGTCAGCTTCTGCGTCAGCTCGTGTTTCACACTGGCACCGACCTCCCATTTTCGTGACTTCTCGGAAGTCATCATACTGTTCTTCAGTTCCGAATACAACGCCGAGAGCCCGATCGTACCGCGTTGCAGGGTTTTATCCAGTCTGCCGCTGACCGTAATCTGTTCCGATGTCCCTAGCAGGGGATCCGTGTTGTACGTGACCCCCGTATTCACCGATGCGGTCACGAAATCGAAGGTGTGGGTGAGGGCGGCGTTCCAGTAGGGGGAAGTGGTTGTTTTACCCGTATAGAAAAGCAAGGTGTACCCCCCTTCGAGGGAAACGAACGACTTGTCCGCATACTCGTGGCGCCAGCCGAGAGAGGGGGTCAGGCGGCTGTAGTTCAGATTGCTGTCCGTGTCGTCATAGCTGTAGTTTACCGTGGCGGTTATGGTGCTTTTCGGGCTCAGTTCGTAAGTGGTGACGAGGAAGGCGCCGTGCTCTTCGTAGTCGATCCCCTCCGAACTGAAATACGAGGTTTTGACGTACCTGTATCCCGTCTTGACCGACGTGGTTGACGCGGGATGGAAAACGACGTAGGGGGAAAGGGTGAAGATATTCTGGTCAGTCTGGTTGACGAAAAGGCTGTCGGTCGTCGTGTCGCGGATGACATTGAGTGAGATTCTGCTGTAGGTATCGTTCACGTCGAGGAAGAGAAAATTGTCGACAAGCCTCAGATTACCCTTGGCGCCGAGGTTGTGGGTGAACTCGTCCTCCCTCGTCCCCCTGTCGTAATGCCTGTAGTCGAGGGTATACCCGAGGTCCCAGTCCCAGAAAGGAGCCCGGTACTTCATAACGAACCCGGGCAGGGCCCGCGTCACGAACTCCCCCTGCCTGTGGTCCTGCGCTTCGAATATGTTGTCGTTGTATTCCTCGCTGACGGTAATGGATGGATTGAAGAATTTTTCGTCCGCAGCCGTCGCAACGGATGCACCGCAGACGAGAAGACCCGCCGCCGCACCCACAGTCCACGCACTATACCGCCCGAAACAGTTTTTCAAGAAATCCCCTCTTTTTCTCCCCGTCCCGCGAAGGAGGGGGCATGGCATCACATGCTTTCAGTGCCTGCAATCCTTTCTTAAGCTCATCGAGCGCCAGTTCCGTCATGTTCATGTAATCGCACATGGTCTGTTCATAACGGTCCAGACGGTGGCGGACCTCGTCCAGGGCCTCCTTATCGGGTGCAGGGACCTCCCGCCCTTCGAGGGAATCGAGCCGGCGCATGATTGCGGCAAGAAGCGGCGCAACATCGTCCCTCGCCACCCCGTCAGCGTAAGGCGGCGTGACGGCACACGACACGGCCTCTTGCACGGTACCGCCGGGCAGCCCCCCCTCCCCCCAGAACTGGTTTTCAAAATCGAGGTCGCCGACAATTTCGTGCGCCAGTTCGAACGAAACCTCCCTCACCCCTTCGGCAAAAGCAGACAGGAGGAGAAAGTCGCAGAAGATGTTGATCAGCCGCGGGATCCCCCTGCTGTACTGCCAGATCAACGCCACCACCTGCGGCGGAAAGACGATCGCCTCCCTGTTGCCGGCGATCTCGAGCCTGTGCAGGATGTACTGCTCCACTTCATCCCGGGTAAGCGGTTTGATGTGACAGTAACAGCTGATTCGCTGGCGCAATTGCATGAGTTCGGGGGAGGCGAGGGTGTCGCGCAGCTCCGGTTGCCCGACGAGGATGATCTGCAGTAGCTTGGCGTTGTCGGTCTCCAGATTGGAGAGCATCCGGATCTCTTCGAGGATCTCTGGGGTCAGGTTCTGCGCTTCGTCGATGATCAGGACCGGCTTGTTCCCTTTTGCGAACTGGTCGATGAGGAAATCGTTCAGGTCCCGCAGGAGCGCGGTCTTGTCGCTCCCTTTCCCGACGATGCCGAAGTCGTCGTTGATCATGGCGATCAACTGCTCGGAGTTGACCATCGTATTGAAGATCTTGGAAAGAACGATGTCCCCGTGGTGCTTCTTGATCAGGTCCCTGATGAGGGTGGTCTTCCCCGACCCGATCTCGCCGGTCAGGAGAATGAACCCCGTCCGCTCCTGAACTGCGTAATCGAGGTAGGTCATCGCCTTTTTATGGGACCTGCTAAGAAAGAGGAAATCCGGGTTCGGCACGAGATCGAACGGCTTCCTCGTCAGTTGAAAGAACTCTTCATACATAAATGGGTGCTCCGGAGTTATTTCCCGCCCTGCGGCTTCACGACCCGTGACAAAAACGAGCCCTTCCCGCTGCGGGGTACAACCGAACCCCGCGAACCATAGCCGTAATACGCGTAGTTGTAACCGCTGTCCCGGCTCGACTCGGAGGCCTCATTGTACACCAATCCCAGCACGTTCGCGTCCTTCAACGACTCCAGGGCCTCGGTGACGTTCTGCAAGGAGGGCCCCCCTTCCTTGACGACAAAAATAACGCCATCGACCCGCGTGCCGAGGAAACGTGTTTCGGCAAAGGGGAGAAGCGGCGGCGTATCGAACACGACATACCTGTCGGCGTAGCGATGCTTTATCTGATCAAGGAGGTCTTTCATCTTCTGCGACGTGAACAGTTCCACGGGATTGACGACCCGTTTTCCCGCCGGCAGTAGCGTCAGGTTGCCGAGCCCCGTCTTGATCAGCGCATCACCGATATCCATCCCGTCCATGAGGCAATTGGCGAGCCCCGCTTTCGGTTCCACCCCCAGGTACCGGCAGAGGGAAGGGTTGCGGAGGTCCGCATCGATAAGGAGTACGCTGTGGTCGTGTTCCTGCGCGATGCTGAGCGCCAGGTTGAGGGCGGTGATGCTCTTACCTTCCCCGCTTACGGAACTGGTCACCATCAGGGTATTGCAGAACCCTTTCTTTTTCGTGATCTGGACCACCATCGACTTCAGCTTCCGGTATTCCTCGGCAACCGGCACGTTCTCATCGTTCGCGGCGACCAGCAGCGGGTGGACAACCTCGATCCCCTCCCCGGGAACCTGCCTCGGGATAGGCGTCGACGTCTTGGGAGGGGCTGCTGTGCGGACCATGCCGCCATCCGTTCCTCTCAATTGCTTGGCCTTGTTCATGGCCTCTTCGAGTCTGCTCATACGGTTCCTCAAAACAGTTAGTGAGTGTGCGGCGTCACATCCAGCCCGGCAGCTTCGCTGCCAGTTGCGGGTAAAACCGCGTGAGGGTCTCCAGGACAAGGACCGCGACAATGAGCGAAAAATAGAGCCCCCCCATTATGTAGAGCCTCACATCCCGCCGTCTCTCAAGCCGGATGTCTTCCTCGCTTTTCATCAGGGGAATGACGGCGAGCACGGGGACATTGAGCGCTTTGAGGGTATAGACTTCTTTGACTGACCGGTCGAGATTGTCCCGCAGCATGAGTACGCCGAGCCCGCCGGCCAGCCCCATGGCCATCCCGATGAGGATTATCTTGATTCTGTCGGGGCTGATCGGCCTTATGGGCATCACCGCCGGGTCGACTATCCGGAAGGTGGCACTCTTGTCCTGCAGTTCCATCTGCTTGGAGACCTCCGATTGGTCACGCCGGGCAAAAAGCTGATCGTACATGTTTTTCTGGTTGCCCTTCTCCGCCTCAAGTTTTTCAAGGGCCGCCTTCGCCGTCGGGGCATTGTTCAGGAGACTCTGGTTCGCCGCGATGTACCTTTGCAGGCTTATCTCGCTCGATTTGATGGCGCTGAGCTCGGTTTCCACATTCTGCACATCCTGGGAGTCCAGAGAGAAGCTCGTCCCCTTCCGGGCGTTTATCTGCTCCTGGAGCGACTCGATGTCAGCCTTCACCTTGAGGACTTCAGGGTAATTGTCCGTGTATTCGACCCGCAACTCATCAAGTTTTTTCTTGAGG
>DATJLB010000103.1:0-6972 GCA_035490915.1 Geobacteraceae bacterium | reverse complement strand
TTTTTTCTGACGGTTTTCCTTTTCGCTGCTTCGGCTTCCGCCCTCGATGTGCCCCCCTTGCGGGCGCACGTGAACGACTACGCGCACATGCTGTCGCCGGGGGCCACGCAGGAGTTGGAGCAGCGGCTCGCCGCCTTCGAGCGGAGCGATTCGACCCAGATCGTTGTCCTGACCATACCGACGCTGGCGGGGGAAAACCTGGAGGAGTATTCCATCAAGGTGGCCGAGGCGTGGCGGATCGGGCAGAAGGGGATCGACAATGGGGCCATCCTCCTGCTCGCCAGACAGGAACACAAGGTGAGGATCGAGGTGGGGCGGGGGCTGGAAGGGAAGCTGACCGACCTGGTTTCCGGGCGGATCATCCGCGGCGAGATCGCCCCCCGCTTCAGGACGGGCGATTTCGACGGCGGGGTGGCGGCCGGGGTCGCGGCGATCATGGCGGTCGTGAAGGGGGAATACACCGCACAACCGCGCGAGATGCGTCCGGCGCGAAGGGGCGGTCACCCGCTCCACTCCCTTTTCACGCTCGCCATTTTCCTCGCGGTGGCATGCGTATTCCTCGGCGCCATCTCCCGGGCGCTTGGGGGGCTTGTCGGAGCCATAGGGCTGCCGCTCATCGTGTTCCTCGTCGTTCCCGGGCTGGCGCTCCTTTTTCTCGTCGGCCTCGGCGTCGTCGGCTTCCTTCTCGGGATATTCCTGACATTCCTGTTCGGTGGCGGTGGAAGGGGAGGGGGGGGCGGCTTCTGGGGGGGGCCTTTCATCGGCGGCGGTTATGGCGGCGGTTTCGGAGGTGGTGACAGCGGCGGGTTCTCCGGTGGCGGCGGTGACTTCGGCGGCGGGGGCGCTTCGGGGGACTGGTAGGAAAATCAGCCAAAGGTAGAGGTAAAGGTACAGTATGAAAAGCCCAAGAGCCCATACCTTTTTCAGCGACGAGGAGCGGGAAGCGATCCGGCGGGCGGTGGAGCGCACGGAGGCGATGACCTCGGGAGAGATCGCCACCATGGTGGTCGACCACAGCGACAGGTACCGGGAAGCGGAAGTCCTCGGGGGGATACTGGTCGCGGCGCTCACTGCCCTGGTCGTTTCCGTGGTAACCGGGTACACGACCATCTGGGCGTACCTCCCGCTCTCCGTTCTCCTTGCATATCCCGCCCGGCTCCTTTTCGGCCGGTTTCAGCGGCTCAAGTTCCCGTTCGTCAACAAGCGGAGGATGATGCACGCGGTCCGGGATCGGGCGGTCCGGGCGTTCTTCGAAAAGAAGCTGTACAGGACTCGGGACGAAAACGGCATCCTGATCTTCATCTCCATCCTGGAGCGGAAGGTCTGGATCCTCGGGGACCGGAACATCGATGCGAAGATTCCTCACGAGACCTGGCAGGCGCTGGCACGGGAGATTTCTGCGGGGATCCGGGAAGGGCGCGCCTGTGCGGCACTCTGCGAAGTGATAGAAAAGTGCGGCCGGAAACTTTCCGAGCACTTTCCGCGACGTCCGGATGATGTGAACGAGCTTCCCGATGATCTGATCATGTAGCGCGTGCTAGTGCATCCCTGCCGGCCCGCTCATGTGGCGCGGCCTCTTAAGCAGGAGGAGAAGCGGGATGATCACGAGAAAGGCTATCCCCACCACCCAGAAGATGCGGTTGTACGCCAGCATCCCCGCCTGACGCCTAACCATGCCTTCCATCGCGGCCAGGGAAAACCTGTCTGCGCTGACCGGATCGAACCCCCTCGCGATGGCCGCCGTCTTCAGCGCCGAGAGTTTTGCCTGTGCCTGGAAGCTGTACGGGGTTACCCGCCCAACGAGAGAGTTCTCGTAGAACTGCGAGTAGCGCGACAACATGGTTGCGGCGATGGCGATTCCGACGCTCCCGCCCACGTTGCGCAGGAGGTTGAAGATGCCGGTGGCGTTCCCCATCTCCTCCCGGGTGATGGTGGAGAGGGTGACGGTTGTGAGTGGCACGAAGATCATGGCGAGCCCCACGCCGAGGATGACCCTGGGCCAGACGAAGTCCCAGTAAGAGGCCTCCAGGGTGAACCGCTGCATCATGAACATGGCGAAAGCGCCGATCAGGAGCCCCACCAGCACGACTTTTCTCCCGTCCGAGCGTTGGATGAACGCCCCGACAAAGGGCATGGTAACGAGGGTGGCGATCCCACCGGGCGCCAGCACCATCCCCGCCAGGGTGGCGTCGTATCCCATCAGGGTCTGGAGAAAGAGGGGGATCAACATGATCGAGCTGTAGAGGCAGAAGCCGACCACGAACATGACAAAGTTTCCGGCGGAAAAGGAGACGTTCCTGAAGAGCCGCAGGTTGACGATGGGGTGCTTGTGCTTCAGTTCGACGTAGACCAGGAGCAGAAGCGCCAGGACGGAAACGACGGCGAATGCGACGATGTAGGATGAATTGAACCAGTCCTCCTGCTGACCCTTGTCGAGGACAACCTGCAGTGCGCCGAGCCCCAGCGTCAACAGTGCGAGGCCCCAGTAGTCCACCTGCATCCTGTGCCGCTTCAGGTACGGCGGGTCGAAGATGAAGTAGGTCGCCATCGCCACCGCAACGATGCCGATCGGAAAATTTATATAGAAGATCCAGCGCCAGTTCAGGTTGTCGGTGATCCACCCGCCGAGGGCCGGTCCGACGATCGGCCCGAACATGGCTCCTACCCCGAAGATCGCCATTGCCATCCCTTGCTCCTGGGGAGGGAAGGTCTCCATCAGGATCGCCTGGCTGGTCGGGATCAGGGCGCCGCCGGCCGCTCCCTGAAGTATCCTGAAGAAGATCAGGGTGGCGAGGTTGGGCGCTGCACCGCAGAGGAGCGACGACAGGGTGAAGAGGCCAATGCAGGTGATCAGAAAGCGTTTCCGGCCGAACATGCGGGCGAGCCAGCCGGTCATGGGGAGAACGACGGCGTTCGAAACCAGGTAGGAGGTGAGTACCCAGGTGACCTCGTCTGTCCCGGCGTTCAGGCTCCCCTGCATATGGGGGAGCGCCACGTTGGCGACCGAGGTGTCGACGATCTCCATGATGGTGGGGAGCATCACCGTGATGGTGATCAGCCACTTGTTGACGGTCTTCTGCGTTGTTGTCATGTCAGAACGGGTTCAATCCCTTGAGAACCTCACCGAGGCTTTGCCCGGTGAAGATGGTCGGAACGACGCTCATCCCGACGCGGAGCCGCTGTGCCTGAGCGCTTGCCTTGTTGTCAACGGCGATCCTGACCGGAATCCTTTGCACCACCTTGACGTAGTTCCCTGTGGCGTTTTCCGGCGGGAGGAGTGAAAAGGCTGCGCCGGTGCCAGCCATGATGCTCATCACTTTCCCGGCGAATTTCTCGCCCGGATAGCTGTCCACGGTGAATTCCACGTGCTGCCCCGGTTTTACGTGGGTGAGCTGGCTCTCCTTGTAATTGGCCGTCACCCATGCGTCATCCAGTGCGACGATCGCCATAAGCGGCTGCCCCGGTTGCACGTTGTTTCCCGGCTCAACCGCCTTTTTGGTGACATGCCCGTCTGCCGGGGCGTAGATCTTCGTGTAAGAGATGTTTAGCCGCGCCTCGTCAAGCCGCGCCTGCTTCTGGGCGATCCGAGCCACCTTGCCCCCGTTGTCCGAAAGGCCCAGGGTCGCCTGTTCCTTGCGGAGATTCTCCTGCATTTCCCTGAGCTGGGATCCGGCGATCTTCCGCGCGGTGTCAAGCCGGTCCAACTGGTCCTTCGGGATGACTTCCCTGGCAAACAGCGCCTTTCCCCGCTGCAGGTCCAGCTCCGCCTGGTCCAGTCGTGCCCGGGCGAGGTCAACGGACGCCCTGGCACCGTCAATGCGGGCATAATCACCTGATGTCTCGTTGCGGGCCATGTCGAGTTCCGCCTGCGAATTTCTCAACCGCACCTGGTAGTCGTTCGGGTCGAGCTCCACGAGCAGGTCTCCCTTCTTCACCTGCTGGTTGTCATCCACAAGCACATGGACGACCGTGCCGGGGACCTTCGCGGAAATGGAATGGATGCGCGCCTCGACAAAGGCGTTGTCGGTGGAGACGTGGGTCATGCTTTTGAGCCACCAGGTACACCCGATGACCGTGCCTCCGGCCATGAGGATCAGGAGAACGATCCCGGCCCTTTTTTTCCTTCCGTTGCCGTTGTTCTTCGTGTTTTCGGCCTGATTGCCCTGGGTTTCCTGCGAACTCACCGTTTTATCTTCCGACATAACGTGCTGCCTCCGTTATCCCTTTCACTGTGCCGCCGGGGTGAAATGATCGATCATAGTTCGCCGAGCGATTTTTTCACTCTGGCGACCGCCACCTGATAGTCGAACAGGGCGCGGAAGTACTCGGTCTTTGTCTGGGTCAGGAGGGTCTGGGCGTCGATGACATCGGTTGCTGTCCCGACCTGAGCCTGGTAGCGGTCCTTGTTGATCCGGAGGTTTTCCTCTCCCTGGCGAATGGAGTCTTGAGCCACCTTGATCCGCTCCAGCGCCACCTTGGCGTCGTTCGTGGCGGTCATGTATTCAAGCCGGATGTCAGCCTGGAGCTGACGGAGCGCCTCTTCGCTCCTGGAGCGGGTTTCCACCGCCTGCCGCAGCCGCGACGTGGTTGCCAGGCCGTCGAAGAGGTTGATCTTCAGCCCGACGGTCCCGGCATAGATGGTCTGTTCCTTGACCTGGCCGTTCTTGACGTAATCCAGCCCCATCTGGGCATAGATCTCCGGATAATAGTTCCCCCTGTTCTCGCGCACTTCCTGGTCATTCCCCTCGATCAACTTTTTCAGGGAGTTTACCTCAGCTCTTCCGGCGAAAGCCTTCTCCGGATCAGCCGGAGGCGTGGCTGGTGCCACGGCCGCGCCCTCTTCAAGGGTCGACCGGAACTCAGGTGGATTGCCGATCAGGTAGTTGAGGGAGAGCCAGCCGTTGGTTAGCCGGTTCCCCTCCTCAAGCGCGCGCTGCCTGCTGGTGGCAAGCCGCACTTCCGCCTGGAGGAGGTCGTTGCGGGTCACTACCCCTTGGTCATAGAAGTTTTGCGCCACCCGCAGATGGTCTGCCATCTGGGTAACCTCTTCCTCGGCTGCGCGCTGGAGTTTCTCATCCTGGAGAATGCCGAAATATGCCTTCACCACCTGGAGAAAGACCTCTTTTTCCTGCCCCGCGTAGGAGTAGGAGGTTGCCTCTCGAGCCGCCTGGGCGCGCCGGTAACGGGAGTCCGTCCTCCCGAAGTCATAAATGGTCTGGTAGATGGTGAGACTGAGGAAAGGATAGTCCGCATCCTGGGTTGCGATGGACACCCCGTCAAACTGAATCGACTGCGGTTCCAACTGGGCGGTATATCCCCCCTGCAGATCGATCCTGGGCAAAAACCCGCTCCGGGCGATGCCGATACCCTCCGCGGCGATCTTTTCGTCGTGGGTCGCTACCCTGAGGGAATAGTTACCAGTCGAGGCCTTGGCGAGACACTCCCGGAGGGTGAGGGACTCGGCGCTGACCGCGGAGGCAGAAAGGCACAAGAGTGTCGTCACGATAAGGCTAATACTTCGCATGTCCCCTCCATGTCAGCGACGGAGTTTCTCCAGAATCTGCTTCAAGGTCTCGCGCTCTTCATCGGAGAGTTTGCCGGTGAATCTTTCCTGTGCCCGGTTCGCAAGCGGGGAAAGCTCTGCTTCCAGTGATTTCCCCTTTTCCGTAAGGCAGATGCTGTAGGCGCGCCTGTCGTCCGGATGGGGATGCCGTTTCACCAGACCTTCCTTTTCCAGTCTGTCTATGAGGCCACCCATGGTCGTCCGGTCGATCTGACTCCGTTCCGAGAGTTCAGTTTGGGAAAGGGCGTCTTTTTGCCATAAGAAGGCGAGCAGCCCGAACTGTTGCGTGGTGAGGTCATAACCGCTGAATTCTTCCTTGAAGATGGCGCATCCCCGCTGGTAGGCCTTGGCGAGGAGAAAGCCGATGCTTTTTTCGATATCAATCATGGTCTGTTCCTTGAGAAAATAGTTTTCATTATGCATATTATCAGTATACTGTAAATATTTATTTGAGAAGAAGCATGTGATGGATAGGAAGATAATGAAAGCAGGAGGAGGCTGCTGCGCCGTTGCGAAGGAGGGTCAGTTAGTTGACTACAAAGACCGGTTTCTGTACCTTTTCGGCACCGTCTTGTGAGGCGGGAGCGGAGGCGGATTCGGCAGTTTGTGAGGCAGGCTCGGGGGCGGGGGGTAGCGTAATGGCAACGGTCGTGGATCCCAGTTTGTAGAGACGGTTGTATATTTCGCTGCTCACAAGCACTTTTTTCACATATTCGCGGGTCTCCGGATAAGGGATGCTTTCCACGAATTCATCGTTGCGCAGCTCGCCGAATGCCTTGCGCCAGCGGTTCACGTTGCCGGAACCGGCATTGTAGGCTGCGACAGCAAGAACAACGTTGCCACTGTAAAGGGTAAGAAGATCCCGAAGGTGCTGGATGCCGATGCGGATATTCGTTGACGGGTTAGTGAGGCCATTTGTGGCGAGTTTTGCTTTGCCGCCATTGGCAATGATCGAGGCCGTGGAGGGCATGAGCTGCATCAGTCCGACGGCGCCGGCCGGAGAGAGGGCGGTAGGGAGAAAACTGCTCTCGGCACGGATGACGGCGTAGACCAGGTTTTCGGGGACGTTATGCTGAGCGGCGAGCTTTGCGACCTGGTCACGGTAGACCAGTGGATAGCTGATGCCCCACTGGTAGATGGTATTCTTATCGAACCGCTGAGGTCGCTCGTTCCTGAGAAGCTTGTAGGCGCCGTTGTAATCCTCCATTTCCAGGTAGAGTCTGGCAAGACCCTGAAGTGAAGATGTTTTTCCGGCGGATTTCCTGCTGGCCAGGGAGAGCTCCTTGCGTGCCTCATCGTACAGTCCAAGGGAGATGAGGGCCTTCACCCGATCGAACCCGTTCGGGATGGGGAGAATTTCGCAGACTGAGCCCGCAGGGAACGTTATGTCATCGGCTTCGAGTTTGACT
>DATJLB010000102.1:0-6320 GCA_035490915.1 Geobacteraceae bacterium | reverse complement strand
AGTTCAGCCAGACCGAACTGGTGCAGGAAATCCAGGAGAGCTCCACCGAGGTCTCCAAAGCGATCCAGATGAGTATCGAGGATCTCACCTCCGGCACCGACACCGACCCGTCACGGCTGAAGGAATACCTGAAAGAAGCGCGGAACAAGGGGATCAACGAGGTCAACATAATCAGCAACGAAGGGGAGATCATCGATTCGTCCGACCCGACCAAGGTGGGGAAGCGCCGCGAGATCAAGAAGATGGAGAAGGGGCTCAAGGTGGTCCGCCACGGGAAAGCGGTTGCCGGAACCCCTCTCTCCTCCCAACGCCCGTATGACCTGGTGGTGCCGGTGATCGTCGGGGATGAGCAGCTCGGCTACGTCCAGATCAACCTCCTCCTCGACAACATCCGGGAAATCCAGCACGAAAACTTCCTCCGGCGCCTTGTCGCCACCAGCATGATCTTCGTCCTCGGCATCGTGCTGACCATCTTCCTCGCCAGAAGGTACACCCATCCGATTCACCGGCTGGTGGAAGGGGTGAAGAAGGTATCGGCCGGCGACCTGTCGGTGACCTTTCCGGAAGAGAGCAGGGACGAAATCGGCGAACTGGCGGTGAGTTTTAACGAAATGGTGGAGAAGCTCCGGGAGCGGGAGAGCCTGGAGAAACGGCTGTACGAGGCGGAGCACCTCTCCAAGGTAGGACAGCTCGCCTCGGGGATCGCCCACGAGATCAGAAACCCCTTGAACTACATCAGCCTGGCAATCGACCACCTGAAAACCGAGGTCCTCCCCTCGTGCGGGGATCGGCAGGAAGAGCTTGTCACCCTCACCGACAAGATCAAGGAGGAGGTGCGGCGGGTCAACTACATGGTCGTCAACTTCATGAACTACGGCAGGCCTCTGAAACTGAGGCTAACCAGCGTTTCGTACCCGGAGTTGATCACGAAGGTCCTGCCGCTGCTCCAGGACAAGTTGGCCGAACAGCGGATCGAGGTGGCGATCGACCTGGAGCCCGATCTGCCGCCGATGCAGGCGGACGCGGAGCTTTTGCGCAACTGCCTGATCAACTTCATCACCAATGCCGCCCAGGCCATGCCCGAAGGGGGGAAAATCGTCCTCGGGGGGAGGTATGATCGGGAAACGTCGTCGTTTCACCTCACCTTCGCCGATCAGGGGGAAGGGATAGCGACCGAGGACACCTCGAAGATCTTCCAGCCCTACTTCACGACCAAGGAAGCGGGGATCGGCCTCGGCCTGGCGATCACGGAGCGGATCATCCGTGAGCATGGCGGGAAGATCCTCGTGGACAGCGCCCTTGGCAAGGGGACCGTGTTCACGGTCGTCCTGCCGGCAAGGAAACCGCTGGAAAGTTAGATAGTTTAGCGCGCAGCAAGCCGCGTCCCTACAGAATGCCAAAGGCGAATGGGACGCGGATCAAGGCGAAAAAATCGGATCAGAAAGATTTTGCCAACCGGGTACGAGATTTCGGTCAGATCGTCGCCGGCCCGCAGAAGCTTCGCTGAGGCGTAGCAGGCCTACTCCGCCGAAGCAGCCGCTTTGGCTGCGAGGGCCGGGCGCTACGTCGAGGCGGGGGCTTCGAGGACACGGCGGCGAGATGGGCGGAAGACCGTGCCCGCCCCTACGGAGAGGCAACATGACGGGCAGCATACTGGTAGTGGACGACGAAAAAGCGCAGCGGGAAATCCTCACCACCATTCTCCAGAAGGAAGGATACCGGATCGTCGATGTGCCGGGGGCGCGGGAAGCCCTGGAGCAGCTTGCAAAAGAGGAATTCGACCTGATCCTGACCGACTTGAAGATGCAGGGGATGTCCGGCATGGAGCTCCTGGAGAAGGTACTGGCCGATGACAGCCGGCAGTGCGTGGTGATGATGACCGCCCACGGCACGATCGACTCGGCGGTGGAGGCGATGAAAAAGGGGGCTTTCGACTACCTGGAGAAGCCGCTGGAACGGGAAGACCTCCTCCTCACCGTCCAGCGGGCACTGGAGCACGTCTCGCTCCTGCGGGAGAACCGGGTCCTCCACAAAAAGCTCGAGGAAACCCGCGGAATCCCCGAAATCATCGGCGATCACCCCAAGATCACGGAGGTTTTCCGGATCATCAACAAGATCGCGCCCACCAACTCGACGGTGCTCGTCTACGGAGAATCGGGGACCGGCAAGGAGATGGTGGCGCGCGCCATCCACGACCGAAGCCCCCGTAAGGAGCGCCCGTTCTTTGCCATTAACTGCGCCGCGATCCCGGACACCCTGATGGAATCGGAGTTGTTCGGCCACGAGAAGGGTTCGTTCACCGGCGCCAGCAGCCGGGAAATCGGGCTGTTCGAGGGGGCCGACGGCGGCACCGTGTTCCTCGACGAGATCGGGGAGATGAACGTGGCGATGCAGGCGAAGCTCCTCCGGGCGATCCAGGAGAAGGAGATCCGCCGGGTCGGGGGGAAGGTCAACATCCCGGTGGATGTGAGGATCATCTCCGCCACCAACAAGGACCTGGAAGCGGAGATCAGGAAGGGAAATTTCCGCGAGGACCTCTTCTACCGGCTGAACGTCCTGCGGATCAACCTCCCCCCCCTCCGGGAGCGGGGGAGCGACATCGCCACCCTGGCCGATTTCTTCGTGCACAAATACGGGACGTCGACCGGCCTCACCCTGAAAGGAATCTCCAAGCCGGCCCTCAAGCTTCTGATGAACTACCCCTGGCCCGGCAACGTCCGCCAGCTCGAGTCGGTCATCGAACGGGGAGTCCTGATGGCGGAAAGCGACTACATCCAGCCGGAGGACCTGCCGGCCGAAGTCCACGAGGAAACGGCGGGAGGGAAACTCCACGTCGAACTCCCCGCGGAGGGGCTCTCCATCGAAGAGCTCGAACGGGACCTGATCATCAAGGCGATGGACCGGTCGGGATGGGTGATTGCCAAGGCCGCCCCACTTCTCGGGATGAGCTACAAGACCCTCCAGTACCGGCTGGAAAAGTTCGGCATCGAGAAGCCGTAGAGGCGTGCGCGGTCTTCCGACCATCTCGCCGCCGTGTCCTCGAAGCCCCGCTTCGACGTAGCGCTGCTACGCCTCAGCGAAGCTTCTCCGGGCCGACGGCGATCTGGCCGAAATCTCGCGCCCGATTGGCAAAACCTTGTTCGCGAACCGCCCCTTTCATCATCCGTTCCTCTCCCCCGCTTGTGTTCCCCTCCCCCCTCTGCTATCATTTAATGTGAATTGAATTTTCATTACGGCACAGGAAAAAGCTCCAGATGCAAGGCGCGCTAGGAGCGGGGCGCGAGGCGTAGCAGCGCTACGTTGAGCGTCACGCGACGAAGCGCAACGCCGCAGATGGACTTTTTACTGCGCCGTTTAGGAGTCCCCCATGGATTTCAGCAAAATGCTCCACCGCTTCACCGTCGTTCCCTCCCTGCCGAAGGAGCTGGCGCCATTGCAGAGGATCGCCTACAATCTCTGGTGGACCTGGGAACCGGCAGCGATCGAGCTGTTCAAGAGACTCGACTTCGATCTCTGGCAGAAGAGCCGCCACAACCCCGTCGAGATGCTCGGCATCCTTCAGCAGACTACCCTTGACAGCCTCAAGGCGGATGAAGGCTTCATGTCGCACATGGCGCAGGTTGACGAAAAACTCCAGGAATACCTCTCCGCCGCGACGTGGTACGAAAAAGGGGTCGACGGGGATACCCCCCTGCGGATTGCCTATTTTTCCATGGAGTTCGGCCTCCACGAGTCGCTTCCCGTCTATTCCGGTGGGCTCGGCATCCTTGCCGGTGACCACCTGAAGTCCGCGAGCGACCTCGGACTCCCCCTGGTCGGCATAGGCCTTCTCTACCGGCAGGGGTATTTCCGCCAGTACCTCAACATCGAGGGGTGGCAGCAGGAGTTTTATCCGGAAAACGACTTCTACAACCTGCCGCTCCACCTGGAGCGGGATCATGCCGGCGCTCCGCTTGCCATCGAGCTCGACATCGCCGGCCGGGGGGTCAAGGCGCATGTCTGGCGGGTGCAGGTGGGACGCGTCCCGCTCTATCTCCTCGATACCAACCTGGAGGAAAACGCCGCGGAAGACCGGGAAATCACGACCCGCCTGTACGGCGGGGATCAGGATATGCGCATCCGCCAGGAAATTCTTCTCGGGATCGGCGGCATTCGGGCGCTCCGGCTTCTCGGCATCGAACCGGGTGTCTGTCACATGAACGAAGGTCATGCCGCATTCCTGGCACTGGAACGGATCCGCACCCTGATGGAAAAGAACGGCCTCCGATTCAGCGAAGCGCGCGAGGCGGTGCGCGCCGGCAACGTCTTCACCACGCATACCCCGGTGGAGGCCGGCATCGACCATTTCCCGCCGGAGCTGATGGAAAAATACCTCGGCCGTTACTACCGGGGGCTCGGCCTCTCCCGCGAGGAATTCCTCGGCCTCGGCCGCCACAACCCGCGTAACCCCCACGAGGCCTTCTGCATGGCGGTTCTCGCCCTGAAGCTGGCGAGCCATGCAAACGGAGTGAGCCAGCTCCATGGCGAGGTTTCGCGAAAAATGTGGAAAGACCTCTGGCCGGAGCTCCCCGAGGAGCACCTGCCGCTCACCTCCGTCACCAACGGGGTTCATACCCGGACCTGGATCTCCGGCGAAATGACGCGCCTGCTGGTCCGCTACCTGGGAAACCGCTGGCGCGAGGAAGCGACCGCACTCACCCTCTGGCGGCGCATGGCCCGGATCCCGGATGCGGAACTGTGGCGTACCCACAACCGCTGCCGGGAGCGGCTCGTGGATTTTGCGCGGCTTCGACTCAAGGAGCAGCTCACCCTGGTGGGGGCAAGCTCGAAGGAGGTGGCGGTAGCGGAAGAGGTCCTCGACCCGGACATCCTGACGATCGGCTTTGCCCGCAGGTTTGCCACCTACAAGCGGGGGACCCTCCTTTTGCGCGACGTGGAAAGGTTGGCCAGGATCCTGAACGACCCGACGCGGCCGGTGCAGATCATCTTTGCCGGCAAGGCGCACCCCGCCGACCATCAGGGCAAGGAGCTGATCCGGCAGATCGTCCAGTTCTCCCACCAGGAGCGTTTCCGCCACCGGATCGTCTTCATCGAGGATTACGACATGGGGGTGGCGCGGCACCTGGTACAAGGGGTGGACGTCTGGCTGAACACGCCGCGCAGGCCGATGGAAGCGAGCGGCACGAGCGGGATGAAGGTCGCCTTCAACGGAGGCCTCAACATGAGCGTGCTCGACGGCTGGTGGTGCGAGGGGTACAACGGGCGCAACGGCTGGGCCATCGGGAGGGGAGAGGTCTACGACGACGTCGAATACCAGAACGAGGTTGAGGGGCGAGCGATCTATGACCTCCTCGAAAACGAGATCGTCCCTCTTTTCTACGACCGCGGTCCCGACGGGATTCCCCGTGGCTGGGTGGACGCCATGAAAGCCTCCATGCAGTCACTCTGCCCGATGTTCAGCACCGACCGGATGGTCCAGGAATATACCCGCCACTGCTACGTCCCGTCGGGCGAGATGTGGGAGGAGCTCTCCCGCAACGGCCTGGAGCTTGCCGTCGAGCTCTCCGCCTGGAAGGAAAAGATGCACAGGCTCTGGCAACAGGTGCGGATAGAAGAGGTCGAGACCGAGGGAGAACGCGACGTAACGGTCGGCGCAACGATCCCGATCCGGGCCAAGGTCCAGACCGGCGATATACCGCTCGGGGAGATCGCCGTCGATGCCTACATCGGGGTCCTCGACTCACGCGGCGCGATCGTCGGGGGCGAACTGGTCTCCCTCGTCCCTGCCGGGGATTACGGCCCCGGCGCCTACCACTTCACCGGCGAGATCGAGTGCCGTTTCTGCGGGCGCCACGGCTTCATGCTCCGGGTGATGCCGAATCACCCGAGACTGGGGGCGGTGTACGAACCGGGGCTGCTGCTGTGGGGTTAAAGCTGTTCAATGTTCAATGTTCGAGGTTCAGGGTTCGCGGTTTTCAACGTTGAACCTTGAACGTTGAACCTTGAACGGATTTTAGGGAACAGATTTTAGGGTTGAAAAATGTGGGGCATGCCGCTATATTTGCGGGGTTTCATTACTCCGTAAAAAGAAAGCCCTATGCGCCGTGCAGCCCTGCTAATCGTGTTCGTTGCCACCCTGGGAATGTCCGCCTGTACCAGCATGGTTCCCCGCGAAAAGCTCCCCTACCCCATCGCGAACGAATCTTCCGGTGAGCAGGTGAAGGTGGTCACCATCCCCCTGCCGGCCATCTCCTCCAGCCCCAACGAAGGGATAACCGCCGGCGCCCTTGCCGCCCTCCTCTTCCACAATAAAAATGGGG
>DATJLB010000101.1:0-8371 GCA_035490915.1 Geobacteraceae bacterium | reverse complement strand
CCACCCCTCGAAGAAACCCTGCCAGCGAAGCATGAGCCGGAGAAGGAGCGGGTACTCCGCGTACTCCCCGGTTTCGCGCAGGAGTTCCCCGAAGGTCCCCTCGATCCCGAGCTCCCCGAACCAGGCTGCGCTAACCGGCGGGCATTCCTCCACCTCTGCCAGTTTCCCGATCGCGCCCAGGACCAGGTAGGCAGCCCCGAGAAGGCGATCGGCAGGTGACGTCCCGACCTCATCTCGATCCGCAAGGTCTCTCAGGCGGAGCGCACCGTCCACGTTCCACGCCACATCGTCGGCGAGGGCCAGGGCGTCGCCGGCAGAGCCGGTATGGCGATTGATCTCCCGGTAGAACCCTTCGAGGAGGATGACAAGCGACTCCATGTACAGCTCTCCCCCCGGCGGAATCTCCAGGAGACGCGCCACCTCCCCGGTTGCGGAGCGGAAATGTTCCAGTACCGCGGCGTGGCGGACCTGTTTCAGCTTCTCGTCGAGGTTCGCCGCCGGCCTTCCCTGGAGCATGCGACAGAGCGCCCCCCAGAAGCCGAACTCGTCGTCCATGATCTCCCGAAAATCGAGGAAGGCCCTGTAGTCGTATCCGTCGAGCTCCGTAAACAGCCCCTGCTCACAGAGCTCCCTGCCGGAGCGGAGGTATGCGAGTCCCGAGCCGTAGTCCCGGAACGCATAGTAGCAGCGGGCGTCCGGGTTGAGGCCGAGCGCCTCGCCGAGGGTCTTCCGGACGAGGCGCGTCTCGCCACGCTCGTCCTTCACCCCGATGGCGGTCGAGGTCCTGATCCAGCCGCTGGTAGTGGCAAAGGCGTTGTGGTAGAGGATGAGCCCCCGTTCGTCCCCCGCCCGGTTGGAGTAGGCGAACACGTTTTCGTTGACACCCCCCTCTGCATAGAAGTCGTAGAGGACGAAGTCGGTCGATCCTGAAAAAAGCCGGCGCCGGCGCATCAGGGGAAAGATCCGCTCCTCATGCTGCCAGACCATGTGCTGATCGACCTGTTCGTCCCAGTAGGCCCGGGTGTATTCCATGCCGTACTTCTCGTGAAACCCCTCGATCTGGCCATGGCCGAACATCGGCAGCCCCGGCATGGTGACCAGCAACAGCGCCGCGCCGAAGTACTTCCCTTCCCTGCCGAACTGCTCGACCGCGGTCCGCTCGTCCGGGTTGTTCATGAAGTTGACGAACCGCTGGAGGATCCGGTGGTCATATTCCAAGACGTTCTTGATCGTCTGGCGGTACTTGGCGTTCTCCTCCATCTTCAGCATGTTCATGAAGGCGCTGTTGTAGACCCGGTGCATGCCGAGGGTCCGGACGAAATACCCCTCCATCAGCCAGAACGCCTCCGCGAGCAGCAGTGTGTCGGGCACCTCGCGTGCCACCCGATCGACCACCTCGCGCCAGAACTCCTCCGGGAAGACCCGGTCGAACTCCTCCCGGGTCATGCCGTTCTCGGCCCGGGAGGGGACGCCGCTCCCATGCCCCGGCGCCGGGTACCAGAGGCGCTGATAGTGCTTCTTGGCGAGCGTCATGGCCGCGTCGAACCGGATGATAGGGAACTGGCGCGCCACGTGGAGGATGGTCCGGATCACCGTCTCCCGCACCTCCGGGATGAGATAGTTCAGCTGGGCGGTATCGTTCCAGGGGGTTGAGGTGCCGTCGTTGCCGTGGTAGATGTAGCGCGTCCTGCCGTTGCGGTGGTCGTAGTGCTTGAAGACCACGGCGGCGTTGAGCCGGTCCCAGTAGCCGTCCTCGATCACGAGGGAAACCTCCGGGGAAAAGGAGAGGTCGGGGCCGGTGAAGGAGTAGTCGGGATAGGGGGGGTAGTCGAGCTGGATGAACCAGTCCGGGTGCTCCACCGTCCAGCGGGAATGGATGCCGGTGTGGTTCGGCACCATGTCGCTCGCCAGCCTGATCCCCCGCTGCGCCGCCCGTTCCTTCAGGTTCGCGAGCGCCTCGTCTCCCCCCAGGTCATGGGCGATGGTATAGTCGTACAGGGAGTAAGCGGAAGAGGCCGCCTCGGGGTTCCCCCCGATCTGCTTGATCCGCTGCGAGGCGGGGGAGCGTTCCCAGAGGCCGATCAGCCAGAGACCGGTGAAACCCCATCGGGAAAGGCAGTCGAGCTCCTCGTCCGGGACCTGGTCGAGGCGATGGATCGAGCGGCCGTACTTTTTCGAAAGCTGGTCGAGCCAGACATAGGTCATCTTGGCCATCATCACCACGTTGGCCATCCAGTCGGCATCCGGCGAGAAGCGCTCGTACTCGGGATAGTCGTGCGCACCGGGCGCCCGCCGGAGAAACTCCAGTACCTCCGGCCTCCCCGGGCCGCCGAACCATTCCCGTTCCTCCTCGGCAGCGATATCAAGGGAGGTGAGCAGCTCGGCAAGGAGTTCGGGGGGGAGGAGCTCCCGCCAGTTCTCCCGGATGTACTCCATCTGGGCGGAGAGGGATGCGGGGGCGGCTTTGGCCGGGGCGCGCAGCAACTGGGGGAGAGTTATCCCGAACGGGGATAAGGGGGGACGGGAAGAGAGCTCCCTGTCGATGGCGGCGGCAACCTGACCGCAGGGGGCGTCGGGAGCCAGGTCGACATGGTCGAACAGCTCCCGGAAACGGTCGAGCGCCGCATTCTCCCGGGAAATGAGCAGGAGCAGGAGTTCTCTGGCCAGGGCGTTTTTTCGCCGCACCTGACGGTCGTCGCCGGCAACGAACCCCACCGGCGTCTCCGCGCCGGCAAGGATCCCCGCACCCGGGAAGAGGTCGGCAAATCGCACCAGCCTTGCAATCGTTTCCCGCGCGCCGAAGCTCCACCCTCCCCGCTCCGCAGCCGCCGCCAATGCACCCGGCTGCTCCGCATCATATTTATCCACGAGACAGCGGAATATCCTCACCTGCAAACCGTACAGGTTGAGGAGCCCCGCCTTGACCGGACGGCCGCTCCGCTGCGGCAGGCGATTCAGAGATCCGGCCACCTGGCGGATGAAAACAATTTCCGGCACCCGCCCGTCGTCGGGGACGCGGCCGAGGCGGAGCCGTTCCCACATGACACGGCTGATCGGCACGTTACACGGGAAATAGGGAAAAACGTCCACGCTCTTTTTCATAGGGTCCCGTTACCTCTGTAGTGTCAACCCGGCGATATAGCCATTGAAAAACCATTGAACCGCAAAGACGCGAAGGACGCACAGGAAATTCGAAAAAGACGTACTAGGTATTCAAAAAAGCTTTTCCTTGCGTCCTTTGCGTTTTAGGCCCATTGGGTCCTTGAGCGACCGAAGGGAGCGGGCGGTTCAAAGGTTTTGATTCAGGAATCGCTTCTTGCTGAAAATTACTCAACCTGAAAGTCGTGCTCCCCGAGCCCGACGTTGCGCCGGAAGTCATGGAATCTGATGACCGTCCGGTCGCCGTTTTTTTCGTCGATGGCAAGCCGCTTGATCCCCCCTTCCCCGTCGAAAACAAGTTGCAGAGACTGGACGCCACCTTTTTCGCCCGGGGAAATGCGAAGGGTCCAGAGCCCCCCGCGGTGCTCGGCCCGTACATCCACCCCTTCGGGAAGGACGGTAATAGGCCGTGCCAGGTAGGCAAACCACCGTTCCAGACTCTCCTCCTGGGGAAGAGTGAGCCGGTCGGTCACCCCTTCCTTCGGGAGCCGGATAGTTAAGACGTTCCCTTGCAACCGGAGGCGGCTGGCATGTGGTGGATAGAGCTCCATATAGAAGATGCCGGGTTTCTTGAAGCGGACCACACCGGTGGACACCATCTTCCGCTTCATCAGGGAAAGTTGCTTCTCCTGGACGATCTCGGCAGTGAAATCGGATGTCCCGGCAAACCCCCGCCGCAGCGTCTCAAGCCCCTCCAGGGCCGGGTTCCCGGCGGCATGGGCAGCAACGGTCAGGGAGAATAGCAGAAGGAACGGCAGCACTATGATTGCAGCGTTTCTCATGACCACTACGTGAAAGCGAGACTTACTTCTCACCGAATCTCCCCACCGCCAGGGTCAGCGTCGCCTGGGCAACCTGTTCTCCGCCAACCACCGCCTTCCCTTCCACGAGGTAGAGATGACCGAATCCCTTGGAGATGCGCGCCTCCACCGTTACCTGGTCTCCGGGGTTCACCGCCGGGGGGAGTTCCGCCCGGTTGATGGCGGCCAGGGTCCCCCCTTCACCTTCCCTCTGCCCCGCCGCGATGCCGCCGAGCTGGGCCATCGCCTCCACAAGAAGAATCGGCGGGAAACCCTTGCAGTCAGACGTGATCCCCAGGAGGGCGGTGGCGGCAACACCCGGCTCCAGGGCAACGAGCCGGTCGAGAACAAGAAAGGGGAAGCTGTGGGGGAGATACGCTGCGGGATCAGGATTGAACAGGGTCGCCTCCCTCGAAATCGACCGCATAGTAGGGGCCTTCCGGTGAGGCGGCCAGGTGGAGCCCCCTCTCCCCGGCGGCAAGCGAGAGAAGCAGAGAAACCATGGCGATTCCCCCCATGGCCAGCGAGCGCCCGAGCAGCTCCCCGCACGAGAAGGTCGGCACCGAGGAGAACCGGGCGGCAAGGAGCCGGGCCTCCTCTGCCGGCCCGGAAAGAGAGACCCGCGAAGGCTCGGCAGCCCCCAGGAGTCGATTCACCCCCTCCTCCGCATGCTCCGGCGGAAGAAGCCCGATGGTCCGGATTTCCCCCACCATTGCCCGGACGAGCGCCCCTCGCCTGGCGGCATGATCATCCTTTTCAAGAACCAGGAGCCCCGCCCCCTCGCCGAATGACCGGCCGAAGCGGCTCAGCTGGCCCATCGACCTAAAGGCGCGGATAATCACGGGGTGGATAACATCAACACCGCCGGTGATCACAATATCGGCCCGGTCTTCCTCCAGAAAGCGCCGTGCCATGCAGAGCGCCGATTCGGCGGAGCAGAAGCGCTGGACATGGGTGGCGTTCGGCCCCATCAGGCCGTGCTCGATAGAGGCATTGCTCGCCGAGGCATTCGGGACCGTGTTGGGAAAGAGCATCGGCACCAGTTCCCTCCCGTCGGTCAGCCAGCCGTGGAGAAATTCCTCCGAATTGACGACTCCTCCGAAACCGCAGCCGAGAACGATCCCGATCCTCCTCCTGTCAACAAGCGACAGGTCGATCCCGGCATCCTTGAGGGCCATCCCGGCGGCAACCACCGCAAACAAGCTGCACCGATCGAATTTGCGCGCTTTCAGAGGAGGCATGTAGTCGGCAGCCCGAAAACCGTCCGCCTTCCCCCAGAGGTGCCCCTCTCCCGCGAGCTCTTCGGGGATCGGGGTGAGCCGGGAGGCACCGCTCGCCAGGGCTTCCCGGAGAGGGTCCAGCCCCACGCCGGCCGCAGAGATGGCGGCAAGGCCGGTAACGACTATGTCATGGCAGTTACTCATCATCGAATATCCCGTGATAAATTCACTACAATGATAAAACCTGTTTAAAAGGATGTTCAGGATATTCAGGAAAATCGAGATTGCTTCGTCGTTCCTCCTCGCAATGACAGAACGAGCAGATTTTCAGTCATTGCGAACGAAGCGCGGCAATCCGGTTTTGAGGCCTTTACAAGAGCCTGGGTAGTTCGCAGTTATCCTGATTATCCTGAATATCCTTGTTAATTCTGAGATATTAGTTTTTCCCGATCACCAGCGAGGTGATGTTCCCCCCGAAGGCAAAGGAGTTGGAGATGACGACGTCGGCATCACTCTTCCGGAGCCCGTCGTGGCAATAGTCCAGATCGCATTCGGGATCGGCCCCCCGGAAGTTGAGGGTCCGGGGAATGATCCCCTCCGCAAGGGCGATCACCGTGGCGAGGGCCTCAACCGCTCCCGCCGCGCCGAGGCAGTGGCCGGTCAACCCCTTGATGGAGACGAGCGGTACCGCGGCTGCCCGCTCCCCGAAGAGAAGCCGCATTGCCTTGCTCTCCACCGCGTCGTTCAAGGGGGTGCCGGTGCCGTGCGCGTTCACCCACCCGATCCGGTCAAGAGGAACGCCAGCAGTGCGAGCGGCTTCCGCCATTACCCGGGCCGCTGCCGTGCCGGACGGCTCCGGTGCCGTCATGTGGTATGCCTCCCCGGCAACGGCATACCCGAGGATGGTGCCATGGACCGTCGCCCCACGGCGGAGGGCCTCTTCTTCCTCTTCCAGCACCATGAAGGCGGCCCCTTCGCCAAGGGAAATCCCCTGCCGCCCCAGGCTGAAGGGAGAGCAGGGAGCGGGATCGACCACCCGGAGGGCATTGAAGCCGGCAAAGGTCAACAGCGAAAGAGAATCCGCCCCGCCGCAGACCACCGCCTTGAGCCGGCCGCTGGCGATCAGGTCGGCGCCCCAACCGATCGACGTGGCTGACGACGAGCAGGCGGTGGTAATGCTCCCTTGGTATCCCGCCAGGTTATGGCGGGTGGCGATGACGGTGGCGGTCCGGTCGGGGAGGAGTCCCCGCAGGTTGGAGGGATGAGGCTTGCGGCCGTCAAGCGCCTCCTTCAGCCACAGTTCGCCCTGGAACATGCCGGCAGCCCCTCCTCCTACGGAGACCCCCATGTCGAAGGGAGCGTAATGCCCGGCGGCGCCGCTCTCCGCAAGCGCCTCGCCTGCCGCAATGGCAGCGAACTGGTCGGTGCGGGAAAGGCGGGCGGCGAATCGCCGGTCAAAATGGTCGAGCGGGTCATAGCCGCGGACCTGGGCCCCGATCCGGACCAGGAACGACGCGACATCGAAGAGGTCCACCGCCCCGATGGCGCTCGTGCCGTACATAAGAGCATCCGTGAAGGATTGGATGTTCCGTCCCGCCGCACAGAAGATGCCAAGGCCGGTTATGGCGATTCGTTTACCGTGCATCGAAAACCTTACACGCGAATTGAACTACAGAAATCTGTTTTTCCTTTTCGTGTCTTTCGTGGACCTACATACGTTTTTGTTCCGGTTCCACCGGGGGAAAATCATTATAACCGGAAGAGCCCGAAACAGAAAGCTTTTTCAAACTGTCGTGACATGTGCGGCCAGTTCGGGTTCACACGATGCCGCCGTCCACGACGAGGCACTGGCCCGTGACGTACGACGCGCGCGCGGAGGCGAGAAACAGCACCGCCTCCGCAACCTCATCCCCCGTACCGATCCTGCCAAGGGAGGTGCTTTTGACGATAGCAGTGACGACCTCGGCCTTCAGGGTGGCGATCAACTCGGTCTCGACCAGGCCGGGCGCCACCGCATTCACCCTGATCCCCATCGGCCCCAGTTCCCGCGCCAGTGACCGGGTAAAGCTCAGAATCCCACCCTTACTCGCGGCGTAGTTGGCCTGGCCGGGGGTACCGGTGAGGGCGGAGACGGAAGAGATGTTGACGATGGCCCCGCTCCTTTTCCCGATCATCTTGCGCACCCCCCACTTGCAGCAGTGAAACAGCGGGTAGAGATTCCCCTTGATCACCGCATCCCAATCGGCATCTGACATCATGGCGAGGTAGCTGTCCCGGACGATGCCGGCGTTGTTCACGAGGACATCCACGTAGCCGGTTTCTCCCGTGGCAGCCTCCATCAGGGCAACAGCCCCCTCCGACGTGCTCACGTCCCCCTTTACGGGCGTGACCGTTCCGGCAAGCCCGTCGGCGTCTGCAACCAGCGCCGCGGCAGCCTCGTCGTTATTCAGGTACGCGGCAAACACCCGTGCACCCTCCCGGGCAAACCGGAGGGAAATGGTCCGGCCGATCCCGCGGGTACCGCCGGTGACGACGACGATCTTCTCCTTGAATTCCATTCAGTGCTCCTTCATGTCGAACAAAAACCGAATTAACAAGGATGGACAGGATAAACAGGATAAAATCCAAAATCTTTCTTGCTGTAAAGACTTTAATCCTGTTTATCCTGTCCATCCTGTTAAAATGGTTTCCGCCTCTGATTCGGATGTGGCATTACATCGGATGTACCCGGCTCCGCCCCATCCTCTTCGCGAGCTTCCAGAGCGGCCCCCGCACCTTGAAACGGCGAACCGCCTCGAGCATGGCGTCGCTCATGTTGATCTCCAGGCCGGGAGCAAGCCAGTTTCGCCTTTTCATCGCCTCCTCTATGACGAGGGGGGCAAGGCGCTCCCCGATCAGGGAAGATATGTAAAAGACCGGCTCCAGAAGCGATGTTGCCGGGGTAATAACCCCTTCCGCCAGTGCCTGGCTATGGAGGGGGGTCCCGGGGTAGATCCTGACGCCGGCCATGGCGATAACGGCGGTTGGAGCAAGATCGTCCATCAGGGAGAAGGTCTCCAGGATCGTCTCCTCGCTTTCGCCGGGACCACCGAACAGGATGTAGTGGGCAAAGTCCGCCCCTGCCTCGCGGCAGAGGGAGGAGGCGCTGCGGAGCTCCGTCACCCCGAACGACTTGCCGAGGGCCGCAAGCAT
>DATJLB010000100.1:0-5060 GCA_035490915.1 Geobacteraceae bacterium | reverse complement strand
ATCCGGCGATTCGCCAGGGACCATTGATGGCGCGGGTTTGGAGGTATTTCGAAATAGGAGGGTGGAACATGATCGGAACGGTCGCTCCATGAAAAAAAAAAGGCGAAAAAATCGCTACGTCGAAGCGGGGCTTCGGGGACACGGCGGCGAGATGGGCGGAAGACCGCGCCCGCTCACGATCTCCAACGCCTCCGCGAGCGGCTCCCCCGCCCCGTCCAGCCAGTGGATCGTCGTGCCGCTCCGCTCCATACGGCGAAACCAGGTTTCCTGGCGCTTGGCGAAGTCGTGAATGGCGCTGTTCAGTTTCTGGACCATGTCGTTCCGGGTGAGCTCTCCCTTGAGAAAGCGGGCGACGTAGCGGTATTCGAGGCCGTAGAACTCAAACGCTTCCCAGGGAATGCCGGCGGCGTGCAGGCCGGCCACCTCTTCGACGAGCCCTTGCCCGAGCCGCTCCTTCAGCCGGGCGGTGATCCTCTCCCGCAGGACCCCCCGCTCCCAGCGGACCCCGAGCACCAGAGGCTCTACCTCTGGGAGAGGCTTCGGTTCGTGGCGCTGTTCGTAGGCGGCGATTTCGATCGCCCTGACCATGCGTTCCCGGTCGAGGAGGTCGGTGGTGTTGTGGAGGCGGGGAGCGGTCCGTTTCAGCCGGTCAGTAAGCTCTTCCATGGGAAGGGGAGCGAGTTCGGCGCGCAGGGCGGGGTTGTCCGGCACTTCGACGAGATGGTACCCCTTGAGAACCGCCTCCAGGTACATGCCGGTGCCTCCGACGAGGATCGGCAGGCGGCCTCGCTCCCTGATCGCGGCAAAGGCCTCGAAGAAGCGGCGCTGGAACTGAAAGACGTTGAATTCGTCTCCCGGCTCCGCGATGTCGATCAGGTGGTGGGGGACCTCGCCGTATTCGGCCAGATCCTTGCCGGTGCCGATGTCCATGCCGCGGTAGACCTGGCGGGAGTCGGCGGAGACGATCTCGCCCGAGAGGCGGCGGGCGAGATCAACTCCGAGCCGGGTCTTTCCCGAGGCGGTCGGCCCGAGTATAACCAGGAGGTCGAAACTCATGCGTCGGATCGGTTCATTTCAGCGGGCCGAGGCGGTGAATCCCCTTGAGGAGGTCGAGGGCGCGGTCGAGCTGGTTGTCCCTGATGCCCTTTCCCTCCGCCTGTTTTGCCGGGGCGGGTGCCGCGACGGGGGGCGCCACCTCTTCGGGAGAGAAGTGGTTGTCAAGGTCCTCTTCGCGGATGGTCAACAGCTGCTTCTTCGGGGCATGGGGGGTATCGTTGCTCTCCACGACGACGTCGGGGGTTATACCCTTGGCCTGGATCGAGCGCCCGTTCGGGGTATAGTACCTGGCGGTGGTGAGCTTCAGTCCCGCTCCGCCGGGGAGGGAAAAGACGGTCTGGACCGACCCCTTTCCGAAGCTCTGGGTCCCCATTATGACGGCCCGTTTGTGGTCCTGCAGGGCGCCGGCGACGATTTCCGAGGCGCTGGCGCTCCCGCCGTTGATCAGGACGACGACGGGATAGCGGGGCTCTTTCGCGTCCCTGGCGGCGGTCAGGGTCATGCGCGAGGACTCTTCCCGCCCCTTGGTGTAGACGACCAGGCCGTTGTGGGACCGCGGGTCGATGAAGCGGCCGGCAACTGTGACTGCCGGCTCAAGAAGGCCGCCGGGATTGTTGCGCAGATCGATGACCAGGCCGCTCAGGATGCCACCGTTTTCCCTTCGGAGCGCCCGCAGGGCGGCGGCAAACTCCTCGCCGGTACCCTCCTGGAAATGGGAGATCCTGACGTAGCCGTAGCCCGGCTCCAAGGTCCGCGCCTTCAAGCTTTTCGTCCTGATGATGGCCCGCACCAGGTTGAAGGCGAGGGGCTTTGAGACGTTCTTTCGAATGATGGTGAGATCGATCCTGGTTCCCTTCGGGCCGCGCATCCGCTTGACCGCTTCGTTGATGTTGAGCCCCAGCGTCGATTTCCCGTCGATCTTCCAGATGAAGTCCCCCGCCTTGATGCCGGCCCGGTGCGCCGGGGTGTCGTCGATGGGGGCGATGACCGTCAGTCTCCCCTCCGACATGGTGACCTCCAGGCCGAGGCCGCCGAAGGAGCCGGAGATCTCGATATTCATCTCCCTGAAGAAGTCGGGGGGAAGATAGGAGCTGTGGGGGTCGAGCGCCGCCAGCATGCCGCTGATGGCCCCTTCGACCAGCTTCTTGTCGTCGACCTTCTCCACATACTTCTGCTTGATCAGCTCCATCATTTCGGGGACGAGGCGGAGGTATTCCTCGTCGCTGAATTGCGATGCACCCCGCTTGAGCCTGAGTGCCGTCACCGCAGCTAAAGCGAGGAAGACGACTGCAAGCAAAAGGAGGGGAATCTTCAGCCACTTATTTTTCATACGGGGTATGGTCCTTCGGAATTTCGTTCCGTTTTCGGCATGGTGCACAAGGGGGGCGGCAGTGGTTCGGAACAAAGTCGGGCGCGGATAACGTTTACCTTCTATCAAGTACCAAGTTGCATCGTTATTGTCAATCACTGAAGCATGATCTGGCGGAGCGACAGGCCTCGGGCGGGGAGAGAGCTTCCTGGTCAGATCCCCAGCACCTCTGCCATCCGGAGCATGTCGTCATCCGGCCTCTTGGCCCCCTTTACCACGTCCTCGAGGCGGGTGGCGATCAAGTCGTTGCACGCCAGGCCGACCATCTTTCCCATTTCCCCTTCCAGGAGCAACTCCACCGCCCTCTTGCCGAATCGGCTGCCGAGAAGCCGGTCGAACACGGTCGGCGCGCCGCCACGCTGGTAGTGGCCGAGCACGGTCACGCGGGTCTCGAAGCCGATGGCATCCTTGACGGTTTCCGCAATATCCTGGGCTCGCCCCGCACCCTCCGCCAGGATGATGATGGCGTTGCTGCGCCCCTCCTGGTAGCGGTGGCGTAGCTGGCCGCAGATCTCCGCCAGGTCGCACTCCATTTCGGGGACGATCGTGAATTCGGCTCCGCTGGCGATGGCGCTGATGGTGGCGAGGTACCCGGAGTTACGCCCCATCACCTCGATGACGAAGGCCCGGTCGTGGGAGCTGGCGGTATCCTTGATGCAGTCCACCGCGTAGATGATGTTGTTGAGGGCGGTGTCCACGCCGAGGGCCATGTCGGTGAAGGGGATGTCGTTGTCGATGCTGGCGGGGATGCCGATCACCGGGAAGCCGAGTCGGTCGAGCGTCAGCGCCCCCCGCAGCGATCCGTCCCCGCCGATGATCACGAGCCCCTCCACCCCGAGTTGCGCCAGGTTGTCCAGGGCTTTCTGCTGTCCCGCCTCGGTCTTGAACTCGTCGCAGCGCGCCGACTGGAGGAAGGTCCCTCCCCGCTGGAGCACACCGGAGACCGTTTTCGTGTCCATCGCCAGACTGTCCGCCTTCATGAGCCCGAGATACCCCTTGCGGAAGCCGACGATCTCGCTTCCCCGGCTGAGGGCGGTCCTGACCGCGGCCCGGATGGCGGCGTTCATGCCGGAGCAGTCGCCGCCGCTGGTGAGGATGCCGATCTTTTTCATTGTGCCTCCACTAGGTCATATAAGCCTTATAGGACCTAGTCTTCGCTTTTTTCTTTCTCTTTCCCCCGCAGCCATTCCATCCGCTCCTTTATGGTCTTCTCGTAGCCGTGCCCGGCCGGTTCGTAGAACCGCCGCCCCTTCAGCCGGTCGGGGAGGTGCTGCTGCGCCACGTATCCCTCCTCATAGTCGTGGGCGTAGCGGTACCCCTTATGGTACCCGAGATCCTTCATCAGCCGGGTAGGGGCGTTTCTGATGTGCATCGGCACCGGGAGCGCGCCGCTTTTGCGCACCTCGGCGAGAGCCGCGTCGACCCCGACATAGGAGGCATTCGATTTCGGGGCGGTGGCGAGGTAGGTGACCGCCTGGGCGATGATAATCCGCCCCTCGGGGAGCCCAACGAGCTGGAACCCCTGGAGTGCGGCTACGGCGACCTGGAGGGCGCGCGGGTCGGCGTTGCCGACATCTTCGGAGGCGAGGATCACCATTCGTCGCAGGATGAAGAGCGGGTCCTCCCCCGCCTCGATCATCCGAGCCAGCCAGTAGAGCGCCGCGTCCGGGTCGCTCCCCCGCATCGACTTGATGAAGGCGGAGATGACGTTGTAGTGCTCCTCTCCCCCCTTGTCATAGAGGAGCGGCTTCTTCTGGACTGCCTCCCGGGCGAGGTCGAGGGTGATTGCCCCGTTCCGTGCGAGGCGCGCCGCCGTCTCCAGGGTGTTAAGGGCGATCCGCGCGTCGCCGTCAGCCTGCTCCGCCATGAAGGCGAGCGCCTCCTCCTGCGCCGCGAGGTCAAAGGTGCCGAGCCCCCGCTCCCGGTCGGCAAGGGCGGCCCTCAGGATAACCGCCACCTCCTCTGTCGTGAGGGGGTTCAAGACCAGCACCTTGCAGCGGGAGAGGAGCGGCGCCACCACCTCGAAGGAGGGATTCTCCGTGGTGGCGCCGATGATGGTGAAGGTCCCCCGCTCCACGTAGGGGAGAAAGGCGTCCTGCTGGGTCTTGTTGAAGCGGTGGATCTCGTCGACGAACAGGATGGTCTTCATCCCCCGGTATTTCTGCGCCTCCTCCGCCTCCTTGACCACCTCGCGGATGTCCTTGATGCCGGAGAGAATGGCGGAGAAGAAGATGAAGTGGGAGCGGGTGGCGCCCGCGATGATCCGGGCGAGCGTCGTCTTCCCCGAGCCGGGGGGGCCCCAGAAGATCAGCGAGGTGAGCTGATCGGTCTCGATGAGGCGGCGAAGGAGCTTTCCCTCCCCCAGGATGTGCCCCTGCCCGACGAACTCCTCCAGGGTCCGGGGGCGCATCCGCTCGGCGAGCGGGGCGTCCTTTGTCTGTTCGGCTGCGGCATCGAAAAGGTCCATATTTAGTGTTCGGGGTTCGACGTTCGATGTTCGATGTTTTAAACCTCGAACGTTGAACATCGAACCGCTTCTATCCTTTCTGTTCCATGAGGCAGACCCCTTCGTGCAGGCAATGCTGCACACTGGCAGTGACCTCCTCGGTATGGACGTCCCAGATATCCTCGGCAT
>DATJLB010000099.1:0-4369 GCA_035490915.1 Geobacteraceae bacterium | reverse complement strand
AGCTGGCGGGGATCGCGTAACCATCCGGCGCAGGCGACACTGGTATTTCTGCTTTTGCGGTGTATACTTATCGTTGCATGAATGCCAGAGCCACTACAACAGGGACCTTCCCGCGGATTCCGTATCCCAGCTGGGGCGCACGCTTCCCCACCCTCCTCCTGTCGGCCGTTTCGGCGCTCCTTCTTTTTATGGCCTGCCCCGCGTGCGTCCATGCCCATGCGGTCGTGATCGAGTCGTCACCCCGCGACGGCGCTCGGCTCTCCCGCCCTCCAGGAGAGATCGTCCTGCGCTTCAACGCCCGGATCGAAAAGTCTCTTGCCCGCTTGACCCTCGCAACTGCCGACGGCAGGAACGTACCGCTTCCTCCCCCGGGAACGGGGGGCACGGGGGGTGACGACCGTCTGCTGATCCACCTGCCGCCTCTCGGGCCGGGCACCTATCTCCTCCGGTACAAGATTCTCTCCACGGACGGCCATGCCACTCCGGGAATACTCCGTTTCACCGTGACGGGAGGGCCATGACCGCATGATACTCCTCGCCGGTTTTCTCGAGGTCCTGTTCAGGGCTCTGGCCCTCATCGGCCTTTCACTGGCCGTCGGCGGGGTGTTTTTCACGCTTGCGGTGCTGAGGCCGATGGCGGATCCCGCGCCGTTTGCGCGGGCTGCGGCGAAACGGGCGCTTCTTCTCATCGTCGGCGGGGGGGTGGCGCTCGCCCTTTCCCAGGGGGTGGTCCTCGTGGTGGAGCCGTGGGCACTTGCGGACGAGATGGGGCGCTGGCCGCTCGCCCAGTTCCTGGCAACCCGCTTTGCCCGTGCCGGTGTCATCCATGCCGCGCTCGGCTTCTTCCTGGCGGCGGCAGGCGCCGTGCTCCTGAAACGCCCGTCGTCCCGCCGGTGGTGGGGCGTGGCGACCGTCGCGGCTCTGCTGCTGATGATGAGCGGCGCCTGGCTCGTCCACGCGGTAAGCCGGCTGGAAGGCGCGGCGACGCTCATGGCGGTTACCGTCCTCCACCAGTTGGGGGCGGCGGTCTGGATCGGCGGTGTCGCCCATCTCACCTCCCTCTGGCGGCTTGCGCGCCGCTCTCCTGAGGGAAGGGCCGCCTGGCCCCGGCTGCTGGCCCGCTTCTCCCCCATGGCGATGGCCTCCGTGGCTACGCTGGTGGCGGCGGGGGGCTATCTCTTCCTCCGCTACATCGGCGACTGGCAGGGGGCGGTCGGCACCGCCTATGGTGCCATGGTGCTCAGCAAGGTTGCCACGCTTGCCGCTGCCCTGGCCCTGGGAGGGCTCAATTACCTCGGTGTGCGGCGCTGGAAACGGAGCGGCGACGGAGCCGCTCTCTTTTCGCGGGCGCCGGTTTTCCTTGAGGCCGAGATGGCGGCCGGGATGATCATCCTCTGTGCGGCCGCCGCGCTGACCTCGCAGCCCCCCGCGGTCGACATCCGCGCGGAACGTGCGGCACCGGCGGAAGTGCTGCAGGTTTTTGCTCCCAAGATGCCGCAGCTCACCCCCCCTCCATACCGGGAGATGGTGGCGCAAACGGTGTCCTCCCTCGACCCTTTCGCGCTCCCCGGCACGCTCGACAAGATGCAGAGCAACTTCAACCACAACGTGGCCGGCCTGTTCGTCCTGCTGGCGGGGCTGGCTGCCCTCCTGGACCGGGGGGGGAGGGTGCGGACGGCGAGGCACTGGCCGCTCCTCCTCCTGCCGCTCGTGCTCTTTCTGATGCTCTTCGCCGAGCCGAACGGCTGGCCGTTCGGCCACGAGGGGTTGTGGAAAGCCCTGATCGCCCCCGGCGTTCTCCTGCATCGTCTTGCGACCCTGCTGGTTGCCCTCCTGGCCCTCTTCGAGTGGCGCGTTCGCGCCGGTGGCCTGGCCGACACCCGCTGGCGGTTCGTTTTTCCGCTCCTCTGCGCCGCGGGAGGGGGGCTCCTCCTGCTCCATTCCCACTCCGTCTCTGCCGTCAAGTGGGCGTTCCTGATCGAGCTCTCCCATAACGCCATCGGCGTCCTGGCGGTGCTGATGCTGATCGGGCGCTGGCTTGAGCTTCGTCTCCCCCCTCCGCCAGGGAGGCTGCCGGGGCTTCTCTGGAGCGGAGCCATGACGCTGGCCGGTCTCGTGCTGATCTTCTACCGGGAGGTTTAACGGGCTGTTGAAAAACTATTGCGGTGCGGACGTTTTTCAACAGCCGTTGAGGCGCCGGGCGAAAGGGAATTGACTTACTCACCCCATCGACTATAATGCTGCTTCCCCGTTAATCCGGGGATGATTTGCCAACACAAGGAGTTATGGAATGTCCGAATTCAAGAACGTGACCCTAGTCCGCGAGGCCAACGTCTACTTCGACGGCGCGGTGACGAGCCGTACCGTGCTGTTCGCCGACGGCACCAAGAAGACCCTCGGCATCGCCCAGCCGGGGGAGTACGAGTTTTCGACCGGCAAGGCGGAGCTGATGGAGATCCTCGCCGGCGACCTGGAGACGTCGATTGCCGGCGGGGCGTGGAAGAGTGTCAAGGGGGGAGAGGCGTTCGAGGTGCCCGCCAACTCGAAGTTCGTCATGCGGGTGACGAAGCTGGTGGACTACTGCTGCTCGTTTCTGGACTGAAAACGACAATAGAACGCGGATGACGCGGATTTGACGGATTTTCGCAGATTTTAAAGGATTTTGAAGGTAAGGTTCAACCCCTGAAAAAGCTTTTAAGATTATATCTGCGTTAATCCGCTCCATCCGCGTCATCCGCGTTCTATGGCTTTTACCATGATTATGTCTAGCGAAAACAGCCCTATTGTAGGTCGCTTCGCCCCGTCCCCCACCGGGCCGCTCCACCTTGGATCGCTGGTGACAGCCGTCGGGAGTTATTGCCTGGCTCGGCGGCTCGGCGGCCGCTGGCTCCTCCGGATCGAGGACCTGGACCTGCCGCGGGTCGTTCCCGGGATCGCGGACGACATGCTCCGCACCCTGGAGGGGTTCGGTTTCCGGTGGGACGGGGAGGTCGTCTACCAGAGCCGCCGCCTGGACGCCTACCGTGCCGCCCTGGACAGGCTGGTGAGGGAAAAAATCGCCTACCCGTGCGGCTGTTCGCGGGCGGAGATCGCCTTGATCGCCTCCGCCCCCCACAAGAGCGACGGCGAGCTGGTCTACCCCGGCACCTGCCGGGAGGGGCTGCCTGCGGAGAAGAGCGAGCGGGCCGTCCGGGTGAAGGTGTACGACGAGGTGATCTCGTTCCAGGACGGCGTGATGGGGCGTTACAGCCAGGCGCTCTTTGCCTCGTGCGGCGATTTCGTCGTCCAGCGGGCCGACGGGCCGTTCGCCTACCACCTGGCGGTGGTGGTGGACGACGCGGAGAGCGGCGTGAACCAGGTGGTGCGGGGGGCGGACCTTCTCTCCTCGACGCCTCGCCAGATCTACCTCCAGAAGGTCCTCGGCTTTCCGACCCCAGACTACTGCCACCTTCCCCTGGTCGTGAATCCTGACGGGACCAAGCTCTCCAAGCGTGACAACGCGGTCTCCCTGACCGCCGGGCTGGAGATCGAAAAGCAGGGGGGAGCGCTCCTCCTCGCAGCGCTCCGCTTCCTCGGCCAGTCCCCGCCGCTCTCGCTCCGTGGCGCCCCCTGCGGCGAGGTCCTTGCCTGGGGCGTCGCTCACTTCGATCCCGCCCTGATACCGCAGGCCTCTGCGCCGCTGGTCGTCGCGGACTAGGAGCCAATGCCCGTTCAAGGGTTTCCTTCTCAAAAAACAAGGCGGGTTGTTGCACACCCGCCTTGCCGACGTCCCTGACTCAATCTCTTGAATGATCAGCGCACCATGCAGCCGAACGGCGCGCATCCTGCGAGGGCGGCGGCGAGAGCCGCGCCGAGGACAACCAACCTGATCGATAGTTTTGCCATGTCTTCTCCTTTCTAATCACCCGCACCTACCACGGAGATGCCGGTATTCTTGGTCGCCTCGTATTTCACCTGGGGCGTACCTCCAGAAGGGCTGTCGCCGGATGGCTTCGCCCCGCATGCCTGGAAAAGCCTGTAATGCAGCGAAAATTCAAAAGTGAGGAAACGTCAGTACGACGCCACGCTGACGATCTGCACGCGTTCCCGCACCAGGTACCCGTCTTCGTACACCCTTTCCCTCACCCTGCGACAGTGGGTCTGCGGGTCATAGTCGAGGGGCTCCGCATAATAATAGCCGCGCCTGTCCTCTGTCCTGTATTCCACCGGCCTTCCGACATAGGCAGCTTCCCTTGTCCCCTGGGCGGAGATGTCGGCAATGGTTGCACCCGCCACGGCGCCAAGGGCCGCCCCGATGACACCGCCGCGCCACGGGTTCCTGTAGTCGAGCACAGCACCCGCGATCCCTCCCATTGCGCCGCCTGCCACC